>JAWOGG010000130.1:0-5840 GCA_046497085.1 Orrella sp. | reverse complement strand
GCGCTTTGCAGCAAAATCTCCAACTGATTGAGCAGTCTTCTGGCATCACCATCAGCACTTAAGCGCAATTGCGTTATGGCAAGCGGGGTAAAAGTCACACCCTCGCCGTGCTGCCTCAGGGCTCGCTCGAGCAATAGCTGCAAGTCATCCTCATCGATGGCTTTGAGCACATGCACCTGGGCACGCGACAGCAAGGCTCGATTGACCTCAAACGATGGGTTTTCTGTGGTGGCCCCCACAAACACAACGAGACCTGACTCCACAAACGGCAATAAAGCGTCTTGCTGTGATTTATTGAAACGGTGGATTTCGTCGACAAAGAGTAGCGTTTGCTGTCCGCTTTGATCTAGGGTTTGCTGGGCAGCCTCCATGGCCGCACGAATATCTTTCACCCCAGCAAAAACAGCCGATATGGCGATAAAGGCACAGTCAAAGGCATCGGCCATTAAGCGGGCCAAGGTGGTTTTGCCGACACCCGGCGGACCCCAAAGAATCATGGAATGGGGTTGGCCCGCCTCGAACGCCAACCTCAATGGTTTGCCTGGTCCCAAAAGGTGAGCTTGGCCGATCACCTCATCCACATGACCCGGTCGCATGCGCTCGGCAAGAGGCGCTTTGGGATCACGATGAAAAAGGTCAGCCATAAATGTCAGTCTATCCTCACGATATCGGTGTCAGGCGGGGCTTCAAACTCAAACGTGCTGGCAGGAAATGATGACTGTGCCCGAATCTTGGCCAAGTCAATGCGAGTAGTCTGCCCAAACCCATCGAGAAGGAGTAGTCGCGCAGGATTACCCTCTTTCATACCAATATCGACTTGCGAAAGACCCGAGTCGGGTTGCTTGGGTTCGGCACGAAACCAACTGAACCCATCCTCGTCTGGCAAGGCAGAAACATCAAAAGCGCTCTTGATGTCACCTGTTCCAAACAAAATAGCCGCGGGCGAGCTGCCAATGGCGGCGTCCGCTGTACGAACACTGACCTGGCTCAAGTCTGGATCGTATTGATAAATACTTTTGCCGTCTGAGATCACCAACTGAGAGTAGGGCTTACGAATGTCCCAACGAAATTTACCGGGGCGCGCAAAAGCAAACTCACCCGACTGCGCCAACGCCGTTTCACCTTCTGGTCCCACCGTGTATTGAGAAAACTCACCTTTAGCGGCCGACACTGTTTGCACAAAACGGTTGAAAGACACCAATGCACTGTTTTCTTCTGCGGCCAATGGACTTGCCAATGAAACCACTAATAGGAATAGAAAGGCACAACGCCCGAGGATCGCCGATTTTGATCGCTGCATCATCTGTATCACGCTAAGTCTCCTCTGTCGGACCGGCTGGGGCTAGGATTTCTCGATTGCCATTGGATTGCATGGCTGACACCACGCCCGACTGCTCCATTTGCTCTAGCAGTCGTGCCGCCCGGTTATAGCCAATTCTCAAATGTCGCTGCACCAATGAAATCGACGCCCTACGATTTTTTAGCACCACACCCACCGCTTGATCGTAGAGAGGATCTGACTCAGTATCGGCAAACCCAGTCACGCTACTGCCACCCTCACCGGTCTCGCCTGCCACGGCACCTTCTAGCAGCCCTTCAACATAATCGGGCTCACCGGCCGCCTTAAGCGACTCAACCACTCGGTGCACCTCTTCGTCTGAAACAAAAGCCCCATGGACTCGCACAGGCAAGCCGGTTCCAGGCGGCATATACAACATATCACCTTGCCCTAACAGCGTTTCAGCACCCATCTGATCCAGGATAGTGCGCGAGTCGATACGTGAGGACACCTGGAATGCGATACGCGTTGGAATATTGGCCTTAATTAAGCCCGTGATGACATCAACACTCGGTCGCTGAGTGGCTAAGATCAGGTGGATGCCAGCCGCTCTAGCCTTTTGGGCCAAGCGCGCAATCAACTCTTCGATCTTTTTACCCACCACCATCATTAGGTCTGCGAGCTCGTCGATCACGACCACAATGGTGGGCAATTCTTTGAGTGGTTCGGGCGCGTCGGGGGTTAATGAGAAGGGGTTGGGGATCAACTCTTCGCGCTTAGCTGCTTCGCGGATTTTGCTATTAAAACCTGCCAAGTTACGTACACCCATTTTGCTCATGAGACGGTAACGTTTTTCCATTTCCGCCACACACCAGTTCAGCGCATTGGCCGCGTGGCGCATATCGGTAACAACCGGTGCGAGCAAATGAGGAATACCCTCGTAGACGCTCATCTCCAACATTTTGGGGTCTATCAAAATCAACCGTGTCTGTGACGCATCGGCTTTATAGAGCAATGACAAAATCATGGCATTGATACCCACAGACTTACCTGACCCAGTGGTACCCGCCACCAGCAAGTGGGGCATCTTGGCCAAATCCGCCACCACTGGGTTGCCCGCAATGTCTTTGCCCAGCGCCATGGTGACGATTGATTGGCTGCCGTGATAGGTTTGCGATCCTAAAATTTCTGAGAGCTTAACCATTTGCCGCTTGGGGTTTGGAAGCTCTAATCCCATTAAGTTCTTGCCCGGAATAGTCTCGACGACGCGAATACTCACCAAGCTCAGTGCCCTCGCCAAATCCTTGGCTAGGTTCACAATCTGACTGCCTTTGACGCCGGTGGCCGGCTCAATCTCATAACGCGTGATAACTGGTCCGGCTTGCGCAGCCACGACCACAACCTGCACGCCAAAGTCCGACAGTTTCTTTTCAATCAAGCGGGACGTGAACTCAATGGTTTCAGCAGACACTGTTTCCACCATATCAGCTGGGGCATCAAGCAAACCAATTTCAGGCAAATGTGCCGAGCCTGGCTCGGTAAAAAGCATTTGTTGTTTTTCTTTGAAAACGCGTTCAGATTTTTTGACGGTTGCCACGGCCGGTTCAATCCGGACGGGTTGCTCGTGCACGATCTGATCGTGTCGCGCCTCAACGTGCTCCTGACGCTTGGCCTGGGCGACTTCGCCGACCCGTCGGTCTTGTCGCGCTTGGTAAGCATTGCGTAACCACAACGCACCACGTTCAAGCCAAGTACCAATCACCTCACAGACGTGTAACCAAGAGAACCCCATAAACAGGCTCAATCCTGCGGCGACCATCGCAATCAAAATCAAAGTTGCGCCAGTGAATCCAACCAGATGTGACAGTAAAGACGACCACGCATAGCCGATCACCCCGCCCGCACCACTCAAGCCAGTGGTCTGACCCGGTAATTCAGTGCCTAGCGAGGACAACCTTAAAGACTCCAATCCAACCGCACCAGCGAGCAACAGCACAAAGCCCAAGCCCTGCTCCCAACGCACCCTTTCCAAGCCTTCTGTGCCTGAATCCCGTGTCACTTGATGGATCAATCGGCGCCAACCTGCCCGCACGCGGTGTAACAACCCGAGCACCAACAGCCAAGCAGAAAACCCAAACAAATAGTAAAGAATGTCGGCGGTATAAGCCCCCAGAACTCCGCCTTGGTTACGCAAAACGTCGGCGTTAGACGAATGTGACCATCCAGGGTCGTTGGGTGACCATGTCACTAAGACCATGGCTAACCATGCCGCGACCAAAGCGAACAAAACCCAACGCGCTTCCCGTAAAAAGCTCAATAATTTCAACTGCATAGGCGAAGGCCCGTTGCGCACATTGCGTGAGGAACGAGAGGCCCGCGTGGCCCGTGCAGGGGCAGCATTATCTTTTGACATGAACACCATTATAATTTGCTAAGAACACTTAGGGATTTATGAATATGTCTGACACACGCCACGCTCAAGTTTTAATTCTCGGCTCAGGTCCTGCGGGCTACACCGCCGCCGTTTACGCCGCACGCGCTAACCTTAACCCAGTACTGATCACGGGCCTAGAACAAGGCGGTCAACTAATGACCACCACTGAGGTCGATAACTGGCCAGCTGACGCTCAAGGCGTGCAAGGCCCCGACCTGATGCAGCGGTTCCAAGAGCACGCCGAAAGGTTTGAAACCGAACTTATTTTTGATCAAATCACCAAGGTTGAGTTGACCCAACGACCCTTCACCTTAACGGGTGATGGCGGCAAAATCTACACCTGCGATTCGCTGATCATTACAACGGGTGCATCGGCCAAATACCTTGGTTTGCCCTCAGAGAAAGCATTCATGGGCCGTGGGGTATCAGGGTGCGCCACATGTGATGGTTTTTTTTACCGCGACCAAGACGTCGTCGTGGTGGGCGGTGGCAACACCGCTGTTGAAGAGGCGCTTTATCTGTCCAACATTTGCAGATCGGTGACCGTGGTGCACCGCCGCGATAAGTTTCGTGCCGAACCCATCATGATCGACAAAATGATGGAAAAAGCCACCAACGGCAACATCAAACTGGCCCTACACCGCGAACTCGACGAAGTGTTGGGTGATGACAGCGGTGTGACCGGCGTCAGACTGCGCAGCACCACAGACGAGCCACCCTTTGATGTCGCTGTGACCGGCGCGTTCATTGCGATTGGTCACAGCCCAAATACGGGGATTTTTGAAGGGCAAATCGAAATGGAAAACGGCTACATCGTCACACGTAGCGGTTTAAAAGGCTTGGCGACCATGACCTCGGTGCCTGGCGTATTTGCAGCCGGCGACGTCCAAGACCATGTTTATCGTCAAGCCATCACCAGTGCTGGCACAGGTTGCATGGCCGCTCTAGACGCGCAACGCTGGTTGGAGAATGCGCAAGCCTGAGCGCGCTGACCAGCCGCTGAGCCAAGACGATGCTCGGCTGCTGGCTCAGGCGCTGGCGCAAGTCATTCCGTTAAGGGGCCGACCAAGGGTGATTCACGAATCACCGGCGCCCCGTGTTAGCCCAAACCGTCGGCGTCAAGCCGCCGGTAACGAGCAGTCCGAGTTGCCACTCTCAGACGGGGCACCCGGTGACCCTAACGACGTATTGGAGTCATTCCACCGCCCCGGCGTGTCTGGGGAGGCATTGCGGCGTTTACGTCGGGAAAGCAACCGAGTCCGTGAGTCTCTAGATCTGCACGGCTTAAACAGGGATCAAGCGCGTCTGGCGGTTGGGCATTTTGTGCAAGCGGCTGCCAGTCAGGGCGTTAAACGTGTGCGCATCATCCATGGACAAGGCTTTGGCTCAACCCATGGAGGGGCACTGCTGCGTCAACAAACACGTCACTGGTTAACGCAAATTCACGAAGTGCTGGCATTTGTTGGCGCACCGACCCAAGATGGCGGCAAGGGCGCTGTTTTGGTGTTGCTAAGGACACCTAAGACTCTCGACCATCGCTAGCGTTTCAGACCCAGGACGTGGGGTCAATAAAGAGACGACGACCATGACCGTAAAAGCCAGCGGTATGCCAAAAACACCCGCAGCCGTTGGTTCGATACCCCACCAAAGTTCAATGGGTTCACTGCGAGCGACACCAAAAACAAGTTCCCTGAGCCATGGCTGCGTGATGGCCATGTAATAAAACGTCATCCCTAAACCCGACAACATGCCCAATGAGGCGCCCCATTTTGTCGTCCTCGACCAAAACACACCCAGAACCAGCGCCGGAAAAAAGGACGAGGCTGCAAATGAAAACGCCGCGGTCACCATAAAAATGATATCTGCTGGCGTTTTTGTGGCGACCCACGCAGCCGCAAAAGCCACCACCAATAAGATAACTTTTGAGACGATGACTTGTCGATTGGTATTCATATCGGGCGACATAACTCTCACACTGGTGTCGTGCGATAACGCATTAGAAATCGTCAGTAACAAGCCGTCAGCCGTGGATAGTGCGGCTGCCATGGCGCCGGCCGCAATCAAACCAGACATCACATACGGCAAACCACCAATTTCAGGGCCAGCGAGCACCACCATATCGGCACC
>JAWOGG010000095.1:0-6187 GCA_046497085.1 Orrella sp. | reverse complement strand
CCTCCTACATCCTTGAATTTACGGGTTTGAAGAGGTCGGTAGGCACCCGGATGATCTACCCGGTCAAGTCCGCAATTGGAGTGACGCGAGCGACTGAGCGGCAACGCACGCCCAAAGGCAACCAGACAGATCACCAACCCAGCAACGTGCTTAAACAGGCCGTGGCATACAGTCCTGCCGTTTCCGTTCTGAGTACACGTGGTCCGAGTTGCACACTAGTGGCGGGAAATTGCGTTATTTGCTCTAACTCGGCAGAGTCCCAACCGCCTTCTGGACCCACAAACAATGTGACACCGCCGTGTGTTTGAACCGGTTGCAGTACTGCACTGTCGCCGAGTGTCTGCTTTGCGTGCGGGGTGAACAAGAGCTTAGGGGCATTTCCCGTCAATGCTCGGGCGTGTTTCAAAGAGTCGGCAGTCTGAACAGTCATGAGCTGGTTTCTACCGCATTGTTCGCTCGCGGACTGCACAATCCCTTCCCAGTGTTTCAGGCGTTTAGCCGCACGCTCTGGGGCTAGTTTCATCACTGAGCGTACAGCTGGCGTGGCGATAAATGACTTAACACCCAACTCCACCGCTTTCTCAACAACCCAGTCCATGCGATCTTGGCTGGCGAAGGCTTGGACTAGGGTGATGTGGCCATCGCACTCGCGATTGATATGCTCCCCCTGCCCAAGGCTTGCTTGGCAGGTGCCATCAGCTTCAAAAGTAAGGTTGGCGATAAATTCTTGGCCTGATCCATCGAAAAGGATGATTTGCTCACCTGCTTTTAGCCTTCTGACTCGCACATGATGGCTAACTGCTTTGGGTAAAGGCGTGACAGTGTTAGGCTCAAGCTCAAAGTCGCAAAAGAATCGTGGCGTTTTCATGCTTGAAATATTACCCGACTGAGCGACTGGCTCACGCCCCCGCCCAGCCTTGGCGCTAGGTCAGCCTGATCACGAGCCGGTTACATCAGTGGCCAAGTGCTAAAATCCGGGGTTTCCCGTACATTCAGCCGGTCAAGATTAGATCGTTGGATGAGGCTTTTAACAATGCAGAAAGGGTTTGCCCTGTCATGAGTTCTCACGCTGTTTCAAACCACCCAACCGACCCATTGGCGACCGCGATTCGTGCTTTGTCCATGGACGCTGTTCAGCAAGCTAAATCTGGTCACCCAGGTGCACCAATGGGAATGGCCGAGATCGCGGTGGCACTTTTTAAACAGCACTTGCGGCATAACCCGGCGGATCCGGCGTGGTTTAACAGAGATCGCTTTGTGCTCTCTAACGGTCATGCTTCGATGCTGGTTTATAGCGTTTTGCACCTGTGTGGTTATGACTTGCCTGCCGAGGAATTGAAAGCATTTCGTCAATTGCACTCTAAAACACCGGGTCACCCAGAAGTGGGTGTGACACCTGGTGTTGAAACCACCACCGGACCCTTGGGCCAAGGCCTTTCAAACGCTGTCGGTATGGCACTTGCCGAAGCGCTGCTGGCTGCTGAGTTCAATCGTGAAGGCTTACCGATTGTCGATCATCAGACTTATGCGTTTGTTGGCGATGGCTGCTTGATGGAGGGCATTTCTCACGAGGTTTGCTCGTTGGCCGGTACCTTGCGACTCGGAAAGCTGGTGGTGTTATACGACGACAACGGCATCTCTATCGATGGGCAAGTAGAGCATTGGTTCAAAGACGACACAGGTCGCCGCTTTGAAGCCTATGGCTGGAATGTCATCCGCGAGGTTGATGGCCATGATGTCGATGCCGTTAGTGCTGCCATTGAGCAAGCCAAGGCTTTGGGTCAAACACAGCAGCGTCCTACGCTCATTATTTGTAAGACCGTGATTGGTCAGGGTGCTCCCACCATGGCAGGTACTGAAAAGGTACATGGCGCACCGCTTGGTGAGGAAGAGATTGCGCAAACCCGTGCCGCGCTGCAATGGCCTCATGCACCATTTGAAGTGCCTGAAGCTATTCGCCAAGCTTGGGATTGCCACGCAAAAGGCCAGGCCCAACAACAGGAATGGACCCTGATGTTTGAGGCTTATCAAGCCAAATTTCCTGCCGAAGCTAAGTCATTGATTCGTAGAATGGCCGGCGATTTGCCGGCCGATTTTACCGATGTGGCTGATCAATTATTGACCAAGGTGGCTAACGAAGAAAAAACGTTAGCCAGTCGCAAAGCCTCACAACAGGTGATCGAATCCTTGGTGTCAGCACTGCCGGAGATGGTCGGTGGGTCGGCCGATTTAACGGGCTCAAATTTCACTGATTGGCCAGGTGCGGTTGCTGTTCGTGCTGACGATCAAGGGGTAAACGCAGGACGCCATATCAACTATGGTGTGCGTGAGTTTGGTATGGCTGCGATTATGAATGGGATGGCCTTGCACGGTGGTATTTTGCCGTTCGGTGGCACATTTCTGACCTTTTCGGACTATTCGCGTAACGCAATCCGCATGGCCGCGTTGATGAGAACCCGCGTTGTGCATGTGTTCACGCACGACTCTATCGGTCTTGGTGAGGATGGCCCAACCCATCAATCTGTTGAGCACGCCGCGAGCTTGCGCTTAATACCCAATTTGTCAGTATGGCGTCCGTGCGACACCGTTGAAACTGCCGCGGCATGGTTGTCGGCCGTCAATCGTCCTGCCAGTATTGGTATGTCGGTACGCGAGGGTGGACCAACGGCGTTATTGCTGTCACGACAAAACCTGCCGTTTGTGGCCCGTGACGCTGAAACGTTAGAAATGGTTAAAAAGGGTGGTTACGTGCTGGCCGATGCGGCCGATTTCAAAGCCGTGATTATTGCCACCGGTTCGGAAGTCGCCTTGGCTCTAGAGGCGCAAACCACCCTAGCTCAAGAGGGTATCGCCGTGCGTGTGGTCTCTATGCCAAGCACAGATGTATTTGATGCTCAGCCTGCCGACTACCGCGCGACTGTGTTGCCACCGGGTGTGCCGCGTGTTGCCGTCGAAGCGGGCGTCAGTGATTACTGGTACAAGTATGTCGGTCTTGAGGGTGGTGTTGTCGGTATCGATCGTTACGGCGAATCCGCTCCGGCTGGTGCTTTGTTTAAATATTTCGGATTAACCGCAGATGCGGTTGCTAACTGCATCAAAAAAACACTGTAAAACAAGGAGAGTTTTGTCATGGCAATTCGCGTCGCGATTAATGGTTATGGTCGTATCGGCCGCAACATTCTGCGGGCCCATTACGAGGGTGGTAAGCAACACGACATAGAAATCGTGGCTATCAACGATTTGGGTGATTCAAAAACCAATGCGCACTTGACCCAGTACGACACGGCACACGGTAAGTTTCCTGGCACCGTTGGCGTTGAGGGTGATTACATGTTGGTCAACGGCGATAAAATTCGCGTCTTGGCTAACCGCAACCCTGCTGAGTTGCCTTGGGATGAGTTAGGCGTTGATGTGGTGCTCGAGTGCACCGGCTTTTTTGCCAGCAAGGAAAAAGCTTCTGCTCACCTGAAAGGTGGTGCCAAGAAAGTCATTATTTCTGCGCCAGGTGGTAAAGATGTTGACGCCACCGTGGTGTTTGGCGTTAACGAAGGTGTCTTGAAAGCCGACCATACGGTGATTTCTAATGCCTCTTGCACCACCAACTGCTTGGCACCTATGGTCAAGCCTTTACATGAAAAGTTGGGCGTGGAAACCGGCCTGATGACAACCATTCATGCCTATACCAATGACCAGGTTCTAACCGACGTCTATCACGAGGATTTGCGTCGTGCTCGGTCAGCGACCATGAGCATGATTCCTACCAAAACTGGTGCGGCAGTCGCCGTTGGCTTGGTGCTGCCCGAACTCAATGGCAAGTTAGACGGTTACGCCATGCGCGTACCGACCATCAACGTATCGATCGTTGATCTTTCTTTCATCGCCTCGCGCGACACCACTGTCGACGAGGTTAACGCTATTTTGAAGGAAGCCTCAGACGGCGAGCTAAAGGGTATCCTGACTTACAACACCGATCCGTTGGTGTCGATTGATTTCAATCACAACCCAGCCTCAAGTAATTACGACGCGACCTTGACTAAAGTGTCTGGCAAGCTCGTTAAGGTTTCCTCTTGGTATGACAACGAGTGGGGCTTTAGCAACCGTATGCTCGACACCACCATGGCTTTGATGGGCGCTAAATAAGCGATGGAAACAGCTGTTAAAACACTCACCGGTTTGGCACAAGCCGGTGAGTTATCAGGTAAGCGTGTCTTTATCCGGGCTGATTTGAACGTGCCGTTCAATGACGCCGGAGAAATCACCGAAGACACACGCATTCGAGCCTCGGTGCCTGGGATACAGACAGCGCTCAAGGCGGGTGCCGCTGTGATGGTGACTTCTCATTTGGGTCGTCCCCAAGAGGGCGCACTGACTGCTAAAGACAGTTTGGCGCCAGTGGCAAAAAGCCTCTCTGATTTGCTGGGTCAACCCGTTCGCTTGATACCCGATTGGCTTGACGGCGTTGAGGTCAACGCCGGTGAAGTGGTTCTGCTTGAGAATTGCCGTGGCAATGTTGGAGAGAAGAAGGACGACCCTGCGTTGGCTCAGCGCATGGCTGCCTTATGCGATGTGTATGTCAATGATGCATTTGGTACCGCACATCGCGCCGAGGCAACAACCCACGGTTTGGCGTTAGCCGCCCCGGTTGCTTGTGCAGGGCCTCTTCTAGCGGCGGAGCTTCAAGCGCTAGGCCAGGCTTTACAAAATCCCAAGCGCCCTATGGTTGCCATCGTGGGCGGCTCAAAAGTCTCTACCAAATTGTCCATCCTAATGGCTCTCGCAGACAAGGTGGACCAATTGATTGTCGGTGGTGGCATTGCCAACACGTTTTTACTGGCGTCTGGGCTACCGATCGGACAATCCTTGGCTGAGCCTGATCAGATCGATCAAGCCAAGCGTGTGATCGACAAGATGAAAGCAAGAGGGGCAGCCGTACCTATACCGGTCGATGTGGCCGTAGCAACAGAGTTTTCTGCGAAAGCCCAGGCAACGGTTAAAGCCGCTGCAGATGTGGCTAGTGATGACCTGATTCTTGATATAGGACCGGAAACCACGAAAGCTTTAGCCGAAATGATTCGTGGCGCAGGCACTATTGTGTGGAACGGACCGGTTGGTGTGTTTGAGTTTAAGGCCTTCAGCGCGGGCACCCGCGGCATCTCAAAAGCGGTAGCCGATTCGGATGGTTTTTCCATAGCAGGTGGGGGCGATACTTTGGCAGCAATCGCCGAGTTCGATATTTCGGACCGAGTCAATTACATTTCGACAGGTGGCGGTGCTTTCTTGGAGTTTCTCGAAGGCAAAACGTTGCCTGCCGTGCAAGCTTTAACGCAACGCGCGAGCTAAATCGACACAGCTTCAAATACGGTATGCAGGGGTTGCCTAGCGTATTTGAGGCTGACTAGTGACTAAGTGGTGCGCATATAAAGTCGCCACAGCGCAAGAAGCCAGTCTTGCCAATCGCGTGTCGGCTCGACTAGTCAAGATGATAGGCACTTTGGCGCCCACAACGACGCCAGCGGCATCCGCACCCGCTAAAAAAATCAGGTTTTTAGCAAGCATATTGCCGGCCTCTAAGTCAGGTACGACCAAGATTTGTGCCCGGCCAGCTACCGCAGAGGTGAGTCCTTTCATTTGGGCAGCTCTTGGGCTGATCGCGTTATCCATGGCGAGTGGCCCATCTAAAATGCCTGCGGTGATCTGACCGCGCTCGGCCATCTTGCACAAAGCTGCGGCATCAATGGTGCTGCCAATCTTCGGATTGACTTGTTCGACAGCTGACAAAATAGCAACCCTTGGCTCACCTAGACCCAAGGCAATGTGTAAGTCGATTGCGTTTTGTACGATGTCGGCCTTGCAGTTCAGGTCGGGCGCTATATTGATAGCGGCGTCCGTGATGAAGAGGGGCTCTTCATAGGTCGGTACATCCATCAAAAATACATGACTTAACCGCCGGGCTGTTCTAAGCCCGGTCTGGGTCTGTACCACCTCGTGCATGAGTTCGTCGGTGTGTAGACTGCCTTTCATCAAAAGGCTGGCGCGCCCGGCTTTGACTTGCGCCACAGCCTGCGCCGCCGAGGCGTGACTGTGTTGAGTGTCAATCAGTTCAAGCCCTGAAATATCTAACTCTTCTTGCTCAGCAACCTTTTCAATTCGGTGTTTTGGGCCGATCAAGATAGGTGTGATGATCTTG
>JAWOGG010000277.1:0-4769 GCA_046497085.1 Orrella sp. | reverse complement strand
TTGGTAAGCGCCTTTTACCGTGGATCCTGCATCGGGTGGAGGCTACTAAGTCTCGTGAGTTGTTCAATTTAGCGGTGATTGCTGTGGCGTTGGGCGTTGCATTTCTAGCCGCTGAAGTGTTTGATGTGTCCTTTGCATTGGGTGCTTTTTTTGCGGGCATGATGTTACGAGAGTCTGATCTTAGCCATCGTGCCGCTGAAGAGTCGCTTCCTTTGCGCGATGCCTTTGCGGTGCTTTTCTTTGTATCGGTTGGTATGCTGTTTGACCCGCTGATTGTGGTTAAGGAGCCAATGGCATTAGTAGTGACAGTGCTGATAGTGATGGTCGCCAAAACAGCTGTGGCGGCCGGTTTTGTGCTCTTGATGCGCTACCCCATCAAATCCGCATTGACTGTTTCGGTCAGTCTGGCTCAGATTGGCGAGTTCTCTTTTATTTTGGCTGGCATGGGTTTGAGTATGGAATTGATTTCCCAGGAAGCATATAGCGTCATTTTGGCTGCAGCCTTTGTGTCTATTGCGTTAAATACTGCTTTGTTCACGGTGATTCCCAAGTTGTCCGACAAGCTAGCACTCAAATTCCCGTCGCTGTCATGACCCGTGTTTTGGTGGTTCGCAACGACAAGATCGGCGATTTCATGCTGGCTTGGCCAGCGCTCGCCCTATTGAAGCAGGCGGGTTGTGAGGTGTCAGTGCTTGTGCCGGCTTATACCGAGCCCCTGGCGCGTTTGTGCCCATCGGTCGATGATGTGATCGTAGACGTCGGTGAGAAGGGCACAGCGACCGCAAAAACGGCTTTACTGGCGCAGATAAGAGAGAAGCAATTTGATGCGGCATTGGCGCTGTTTTCTAATTGGCGCAACGCCACCCTCTTGAGCCAAGCTCAAATACCGTATCGCTTGGCGCCAGCGACCAAATTAGCGCAAATACGCTATACCCATCGGTTAACACAGCGTCGCTCCCGCTCAGAAAAACCGGAGTGGCTTTATAACCTCGATCTCGCGGCCAAACTGCTACAAGATTTTGGTTTGCCTGTGACTTCCGTCGGTCCTCCTTATTTTCCGCTTTCGGCTCTGACACGTGAGCAATGGCGCCATCAATTGGCAGAGTCATTGTCTTTGTCTGAAGAGTCGCGCTGGATGATGGTGCACGTAGGGTCGGGGGGATCGGCCAATAACTTGTCGCTTGAGCAGTATGAGCGGTTGATAGTGACACTCTCGATGCGGTTGGTTGGATTGCAATTCGTGTTGACCGCTGGGCCGAGTGAGCAGGCCGTGGTGGGTGGGGTCTATACCCGCTTGTTGGCCCAACGCGTGCCTGCGGTGATGTGGGTCTCTAACGATGGCCTGGCAACTTTCGCCCAAGGCTTGGCCACAGCCCATTGCATGGTGGCAGGCAGCACCGGGCCATTACACATTGCAGGAGCGCTAGATGTGCCAACCGTTGGTTTTTTTCCGCGTCTTCAGTCCTCAACGGCGCTTCGTTGGCAGCCACTGAACACACCGTCTAACCATTTGGCCATTTCGGTGCCTGATGATAGTGAAGATCCTGAGTCGTTCGATTCGCTTGATATCGAACAGGTGGCTGGGCAAGTCGCGGCTTGGTTGGCTGCCAGCGCACCTAAGGACAGACAAACACAACCCGAATAATATTGGGGCGTTTAAAGTGGGGGCATTTAAATTGGGCGCTTTGTCGCGGTTCCATGTAAAAGCTAGTGCTTGGAAAGAGTCATTGTTTCGGGGATGCTTGATCAGCTGGCGTTTGGTGCTTTACCCAAAGATTGGCGTATTTCACAAAGGTGGAATGAGCTGAAAGCAGTGCTAACAGTAATCCTTGCTTGCCGTCCAGAAATCCCGCTTTAAAAACATACATCTTTAGAAAGCAACCGATGCCATGAACAATGCCTTGGCTAAGGCTGGCCGTTCGACCTTTGGCTTGTCGTTCGCTGGCCCACAGCTCTGCATATTGCGCCGATTTAACCAAGTAGTGGTGCAAGTCTCGGTAGGTGTAGTGCAGCAAATCGCCTTGCAAGGGTTTGACTGGTGTGGCTGGCGGTACGATGACGGTCTCGTGCACGGGGGCGGCCGTGTAGCCGGTTAGTTGCGTGGGGTAAAGTCTGATCACCCGATCGGGATACCAACCACTGTGGCGAATAAAGCGGCCAAACACCCATGACAGACGACTGACTTGGTACAAGCACTGGCGATCGTCGGATTGAATGGCCTTTGCGATAGATTCTTTCAAGACAGGCGTGAGTCGCTCGTCGGCATCTAGCCATAAGACCCAGTCAGTCGTGACGTGTTGCTGGGCGATTTGACGTTGTTGACCAAAGCCACGCCATTGATCGTGTGTATAGACATGAGCGCCAAATTGTTGGGCAATGGCTACCGTGTCGTCTTCACTACCACTGTCAACAACCACGATCTCTGCAGGCAGGTCTGTGCAACTGTTTAGGCAAGCCGCTAAGTTGGCGGCTTCGTTTTTTACGATCAAGGCAATGGTTAAGGTGCTCATGACGACATTCTAAGTGTCATTAGGGATGTCATGTGCTCGCGGGTCGTATTTCTATGTCACATAACCGTCATGTGATTCGGGTTAAATTTCAATAATTATCGAAATGTCACTCAATCGGGGAGCAAGTATGCGTGTAGGCATCAATGGCATGGGAAGGATTGGTCGTTTGGCACTACGCTCTGCCATGGGGGCGGCGCACCGTCCAGACGATGATCCGCGTCGAGGCAATCGACTAGAGGTGGTGCACGTTAACGAACTAAAGGGCGGGGCGGCTGCAACGGCTCACTTGCTGACATTTGACACAGTGCAAGGCCGTTGGCGTGAGTCAATCTCAGCGACCGAACAAACACTACAGATTGGCGAACAGTCGATTGCATTTACTAGCGCAGCGTCGCCAAGTGAAATCGATTGGGCAGCCCACGGCGTAGATGTTGTTTTGGAATGCACCGGTAAGTTTCTGACGCCAGATGCGCTGAAGGGACATTTTGATCGAGGTGCCAAGCGCGTGATTGTGGCCGCTCCAGTCAAAGTAGGTGATGTGCTGAATGTGGTGGTCGGTATCAATCACGAGCAGTATGACCCGGCGCGCGATCGCATCGTGACAGCAGCCTCTTGCACCACAAATTGCTTGGCTCCAGTGGTTAAAGTGACTCAAGAGTCGATTGGTATCAAGCACGGTCAAATCACAACTATTCATGACCCAACCAATACCAACCTTGTGGTGGACGCGCCCCACAAAGATTTACGTCGTGCGCGTAGCGCCATGCAAAGCCTGGCACCAACAACCACCGGAAGTGCCACAGCCATTGCCTTGATTTACCCCGAGCTTAAAGGCAAGCTCAATGGGCATGCGGTACGGGCGCCAGTTCTTAATGCGTCACTAACTGACTGCGTGTTTGAGCTGCAACGATCCGTCACTGCTGATGAAGTCAATCAATTGTTCGCTCAGGCAGCCCAGGGTGCCTTGGCCGGTATTTTGGGTTATGAAACGCGACCATTGGTTAGCGCCGATTACGCCCAAGACACGCGTAGCAGTATTGTCGATGCGCCGTCGACTATGGTGACCGACGGCACCCTCTTAAAAGTCTATGCTTGGTATGACAACGAAATGGGTTATGCCTGCCGAATGGTAGATTTGGCGTGCCACCTTGAGACGGTGGGTGTCTAAATTGAGCGCAACCGCGGGTAAGGACTCAAGTCAAGATTCAAACCAGCCAGTAAGCAAGCAAGGTTACTATGCGGCGCGCCAATACGCTAGCGTGACTGCCGCCTATTGGGGCTTTACGCTCACCGATGGCGCATTGCGGATGCTGGTTTTGTTCCACTTCTATCAGCTGGGCTACTCGCCATTCACGCTGGCTTTCTTATTTTTGCTGTATGAAGCCGCTGGCGTTTTGGCGAATTTGGTGGGTGGCTGGTTGGCCACACGCTTTGGAATCAAACGGATGTTGACCGTGGGACTAACGACCCAGATTTTTGGTTTCTTAGTGCTTTCTGCTCTTTCGCCTACTTGGTCTGCCACGCTAGCCGTGGTCTGGGTGGTGCTCGCACAAGGTATTTGCGGGGTAGCCAAAGATCTCACCAAAACCGCTAGCAAATACGCCATCAAAATCACTGCCAATCAGGCCTCTGGACAGCTGTTTAAGTGGGTCGCTTGGTTTACTGGCAGTAAAAACGCGATGAAAGGCATCGGGTTTTTCTTGGGGGGCTTATTGCTGCAGACCTTAGGATTCTCTGGGGCGTTGTGGTTAATGGCTGGCCTGTTAGCCTTGGTTCTGGTGGGCGTGTTGGTGTTGCTCCCGCCACTCATGGGGCGCGGTAAAGCCTCCAAATCTGCCAAGGAATTATTCGCCAAGAGTCGGGGGATCAATCTATTGGCGATGGCACGGGTGGTGCTGTTTGGCGCGCGAGATGTCTGGTTTGTGGTTGGTGTGCCCGTGTTTCTTTATTCGTCGGGCTGGACTTTTACCATGGTAGGAGGATTTTTGGCGGCATGGACCATTGGTTATGGTTTGGTCCAAGCTATCGCCCCATCACTGGTTAAACGCAGCGCAGACGGTCTATCAAGCGAAGTACCGGCAGCCCGCCTGTGGTCGTTTTTGTTGGCCTTGGTACCGATCGCACTTGCAGTGTTGGTATGGCAAGATGTCAAACACTTAGAGTGGGTTGTGGTTCTGGGGCTGGGCGTTTTTGGCTTTGCCTTTGCGGTGAACTCATCGGTTCACTCATATCTGATCCTGGCCTATGCCGGCTCAGAAA
>JAWOGG010000268.1:0-3022 GCA_046497085.1 Orrella sp. | reverse complement strand
GTTGGGCATTGGTGTTGTTTCCTTTGTTGTATACGACTGCACCTGAAGTGGCAGCTATGGCACGCATGAACCTGCACACCCCGTTTAACCCCACCATCATTGCTGAACCTAACAGCATCTTTAACGAAGATGGGTCTATCGTGTACGAGGATCGACCAGACTGGATGAAACGTTGGGAAGTGACTGGCTTGCTTTCTTGGGAAGACAAGAACGACGATGGTCGTATCCAGTACTACAACGACAAGTCCAGTGATCAAGCATTCTTGGATCGTGCCGATGAAGCCGGTTGGAGAGGTAACGAGCTCAATGTGAACCGTGACATCATTGTGATGGCTAACCCTGAAATCGCTCTGCTTCCAAACTGGGTGATCGCTTTGGTGGCTGCAGGTGGTTTGGCAGCGGCTCTATCGACGGCCGCAGGTCTGTTGATGGCCATTTCATCCGCAATTTCACACGATTTGGTAAAGAACGTCTTTGCGCCAAACATCAGTGAAAAGGGGGAATTGCTGACCGGTAAGGTGGCCATGGCGCTGTCCATTGTGCTTGCGGGCTATCTGGGGCTTAATCCGCCAGGGTTCGCCGCGGGAACAGTGGCTCTGGCATTCGGTATTGCTGCCTCATCGCTCTTCCCGGCCATCATGATGGGTATCTTCTCCAAGAAGATGAACAAAACTGGCGCCATGGCCGGCATGCTCTCAGGCCTCTTGGTAACGCTCTTCTATGTGTTTGCACACAAGGGCATCTTCTTTATCCAAGGCACCTCATACGTGGATCTCATTGGTGGACCCAACAGCTTCTTTGGGATCACACCAGAGGCCTTCGGTGCCGTCGGTGCTGGCATCAACTTTATCGTTGCCTTCGCCGTTGACAAGGTAACCAAAGAGCCGCCAGCTCATATCCAAGAGATGGTCGAAAGCGTGCGCATTCCGCGTGGTTCAGGCGCTGTCACAGGCAGCCACAGCTAAGCGCATACAAACCCATCGTTTCTCCGGTACAGTAGCTGCATCATGGCTCTGTACCGGTTTAAAAACGGTACTTAGAGCCCTGACGGCCTTAAACCATCAGGGCTTTTTTTATTGGAGAACAGCATGATTTTTGATGTCAGTACGGCATTGACGTGGATACTGTTTATCGCCTTATTCCCGATCTCTTTTGTTTGGTTGCGTCGCGCTTGGCGTATCTTCATCAAAAAAGATTTTTCCGAAGTCGCGCTGTCGGGCGGTATGCCACCCGCCAATGCAGCTAAGTACGCACCGTACACCGGCTTTTTGAACCTCCTGGCCGGTCTTTCTTTGGTCTATGCGATTTTCTCGATCGTTGTTCTGGCTGTACCCTATCAAACATGGTCTGCAATCGCCGGTTCAACCATTTGGATCAAACTCATCTTGGACTTTGTGATTGGACGTCAGGCCCGCCTATTTGAAAAAAAACAAAGTTAATCCCTTAGCACTATCCCCTGGAGCGCCCCCTTGCTTAATTACACTTGGTTAATTCTTGGTCTCGCAATCATTGCCGAAGTCGTCGCCACCAGCTCACTCAAACTCAGTGAAGGGTTTACTCGCTTATGGCCATCGGTGGTCGTTGTGATCGGCTACGGCGTCTCCTTTTATTTACTCGCGTTAACCATGAAATCGCTACCCATCGGCGTCATTTATGCAGCATGGGCGGGGCTTGGGATTGTGTTGGTCACCTTAGTCGGGTGGGTGTTTTTCAAACAACATTTGGATCTGCCAGCGCTCTTAGGCATTGCACTGATCATCACCGGCGTCATCATCATGAATGTCTGGTCTAAGTCAGGTAGCGTTGTTCATTAACCCATTTACTGGCCTACACTAAAACATACAAAAACATTTGAAGAAGATCATGCAGCACCAACACTACTGGATCATTCGACATAAGCAGCAAATCCTGATCGAGATGGACCACCCACACGGTCCAAACTTCTTGTCGCAGGCGACCTTTTTGCAAGGGCAACACAGTGAGCCTATCCAAGTGGGTTATTGGCAGGGCTTGCCATGTCTAGCCATCGAATGCGAGACGCTCCCCGATTATCTCGAGACGGCAGAATCGACGCAGCTCGTTCCCATGAGACAAGTCTTCGGTGTCGCCGGACCGGAAGCGTTTGCCATGGCAGGTCGCGCAACGCAGTTAATTGACTGGCAGATGACGCATCGCTTTTGCGGTCGCTGCGGTCACAAGACGCAACTACATGACAAAGACTTCGCCATGCACTGCCCTCAGTGTCAGTTGAACGCTTACCCGAGGATCTCGCCAGCGGTGATGGTGCTTGTGCGACGAGACACACAATTTCTGTTGGCCCGTAGCCCGCACTTCAAGCCAGGCGTTTTTAGTGCTTTGGCGGGGTTCGTTGAAGCAGGAGAGACGCTAGAGGAATGCGCCGCCCGGGAAGTCAAAGAAGAGGTCGGGGTTGAAATCGATCATCTGCGTTATTTCAGTAGCCAATCATGGCCATTCCCAAACTCTTTGATGATCGCCTTTTTTGCTGATTATGTATCAGGCGACATCACGCCAGAGCCCAGCGAGATTGAAGCGGCTGACTGGTTCGATATCGATCAGCTACCGAAGTTACCAGATCACGTGAGTATCGCCAGACAATTGATTGAGGGCGCGCTAAGGGAGTTTCGCTAGGTCAGTTACCTCCGCGGTAATTTAGTGAACAAGCGCGTGCGTGTGTTTGGCAATCATATGCTCTTCATTAGTGGGGATTTGCAGGCACAGTTCGATATTTTTATCAAGCACTCTGAGAGTGTCAACATTCACATACGTTGCGTTGCCGTTTACTGTTAAATCTCCGTCTATAATTGCGCTACCAGAAGTTCTAAAATCACCGTCTATGTCAAGTGTATATTCAGGATCTGTATTAAAAATACCTACTCTTGATTCGCTGCTGTTTGCATAAAATGGCGTTGTAAACTGGTTACCTATACGTGTTCTTATTGCTAGATCAGATTCGCTCTGCCTAGTTTCAATAACTGTAGTCGTTCCGATTACTTTATATTGC
>JAWOGG010000227.1:0-5884 GCA_046497085.1 Orrella sp. | reverse complement strand
CATAAACGGCATAGACGCCTTCAGAGCTGTTGTCTAACCCGTAAGCGATGGCCGCAGCCGTGGGCTCGTTTAACAACCGCAACACATTCAATCCCGCTAAACGCGCGGCGTCACGAGTTGCTTGTCGTTGCCCATCATCAAAGTAAGCTGGCACGGTGATCACCGCGCCCACCAAGTCATCGCCTAAGGTCGCTTGCGCACGCTCGCGCAGTGCGGACAAGATTTGCGAAGCGACTTTAACCGGCGACACAGTGGCATTCTGGGTGGCAATCGCAACGCTATTACCCATGTCCTCGAACTCGTAAGGCATACCAGTCTGCAAGGCGTCTTCTTTGGACTTACCCATTAAGCGTTTGATTGAGACCAGCGTGTCCATCGGCTTTGATTCTTGATAAGCCAAAGCTTTGTCACCCACTAGCACATCATCTGAGGACTTAAAGTAGACGGCCGAAGGCAAGAGAGCCTTTCCATGCTCGTTGGGCAAGACCTCAGCGACGCTGTGACGAACCGCTGCCACAAGAGAGTGCGTGGTGCCGAGGTCAATACCGACGGCGATCTTACGCTGATGAGGTACCGGACTGGCGTCCGGTTCCGAGATTTGAAGCAATGCCATATGTTTTATTCCGTTGGTGTCAGCGCGCGTTTGACTGTCTGTATCTCTTGCAAGAATTTCTCGATAAACATCCACTCATGCAAGCGTTTGACCGCGTCTGGCCACACCTGTTGTTCGAGCAACGTGGCCATTTGACCAATGCGTTGCTCGCGATCAGCAAGGATCTCATTGGTGAGCGTTGCGAGTGCTTGTTTATCCTTGGCCGACTCTATGTCTTCTAACGCCTCTCGCCAAGCCATTTGTTGAACGAGAAACGTCATATCCATATTGTGCCCAGCGCCCTCGCCGACATCTTGGCCGGCCTGCTCGCACAAATACTTGGCGCGTTGCAAGGGGTCTCGCAAAATGCGATAAGCCTCGTTTAAACGCGCACTCCATTGCATGGCAACTCGCTTTTCAGCGGGCCCTGCACTTGCGTATCGGTCCGGGTGGACTTGCGCCACCCGGGATTTCCATTGCGCTTCTAAGTTCGCTAGATCAATGTCAAAGCCAGGCTCTAAGCCAAACAACTCGAAATGGTTAGCTTGCGTCAAATCATCAAACCGTAAACGATTCGCCGCATCCACACGTGGCCTTTTCGTTAGGGTTACTGAATTTAAACCCTTCGTTCAAGCCTTCGCGTGCGTAGTCGAGCTCTGTGCCTTCCAAATATGCCAGGCTTTTGGGGTCGATGTAGACCTTAACGCCATGACTTTCGAACACTTGATCCTCAGTTTGAGGATCGTCGACATACTCTAGTTTGTAAGCCATCCCAGAGCAGCCTGTGGTTCGAACGCCAAGCCGTAAACCTAGCCCTTTGCCCCGCTTTTGCAGGTACTTATCAATATGATCAGCTGCTTGCGCAGTGAGTGTCACACCCATGACGTTTGACTCCCGTTCAAGACTCGTGCTTATCCTTGTAATCCTTAACCGCCGCCTTAATGGCATCTTCGGCAAGAATGGAACAGTGTATCTTGACTGGCGGCAAAGCCAACTCTTTGGCGATCTCAGTGTTACGGATCGTCGCCGCCTCGTCCAGGGTCTTGCCTTTGACCCATTCGGTCACCAATGAGCTTGAGGCGATGGCAGAACCACATCCGTACGTTTTAAAGCGCGCATCTTCAATCACGCCGCTCTCACTGACGCGGATTTGAAGCTTCATCACGTCGCCACAGGCCGGTGCACCCACCATGCCGGTGCCAACGTGCTCGTCACCCTTCTCAAAGGAACCCACGTTACGGGGGTTTTCGTAATGATCCAGTACTTTTTCACTGTAAGCCATGATAGTTACCTCCTTATCTAAATTGCCAGTCGTTCGTTGATCAATTGATCAATGTTAGTGAGCCGCCCACTGCACAGATTCAAGGTCAACCCCTTCCTTAACCATTTCCCAAAGGGGTGACATGTCGCGCAGCTTCTCTACGCGTTCCTTGAGCAAGCTGACCGCGAAGTCAACATCTGCTTCGGTCGTGAATCGACCCATGGTAAAGCGAATTGAGCTGTGAGCAAGCTCGTCGTTGCGTCCTAGTGCACGAAGCACATAAGACGGCTCCAGACTGGCCGACGTGCAGGCCGAGCCGCTTGAAACCGCGAGTTCTTTAAGAGCCATGATGAGAGACTCGCCCTCAACATAGTTAAAGCTGATGTTCAAATTGTGCGGGACTCGCTGCTCAAAGTCACCATTCAGATACACCTCGTCAATTTCTCTGGCGCCTTTCCACAAACGATCTCGCAACATCCGTACCCGTTCATTCTCAGTTGCCATTTCTAATTTGGCAAGGCGAAACGATTCACCCATGCCAACGATCTGGTGTGTAGCGAGCGTACCGGATCGAAATCCGCGCTCATGCCCGCCACCATGCATCTGCGATTCAATGCGGATCCGTGGCTTGCGACGAATGTAAAGAGCACCGATTCCTTTAGGACCGTAGGTCTTGTGTGCACAAAACGACATCAAATCAACTTTCAGGTGTTGCAAATCGATGACGACTTTGCCAGTTGCCTGTGCCGCATCAACATGAAAAATAATGCCTTTCTCACGGCACAACTCACCGATGGTTTCGATGTCTTGGATCACACCGATTTCGTTATTCACAAACATCGTGGAGACCAGCACGGTGTCAGGACGGATGGTGGCCTTAAGAACATCTAAATCGACCAATCCATTTTCCATCACGTCCAAATACGTGACCTCAAAGCCTTCCCGCTCAAGCTCGCGACAGGGATCCAACACAGCTTTGTGCTCTGTTTTTACCGTAATCACGTGCTTGCCACGCTCGGCATAGAAGTGCGCCGCGCCTTTGATCGCAAGGTTGTTAGACTCGGTTGCACCAGAAGTCCAGACAATCTCGCGTGGATCGGCGTTCACCAATGCAGCAACGTCATTGCGCGCTTGCTCAACCGCTTCTTCAGCTTCCCAGCCAAAAGCATGGCTGCGTGAAGCGGGGTTGCCATAATGCTCGTAAAGCCAAGGCACCATCTTGTCGACGACCCGAGGGTCAACGGGCGTGGTGGACGAGTAATCCAGATAAACGGGTTGCACAGACATCACTGAACTCCTAATTCTTTCATCAAAAACCACTCACCTTCCAGTGAGCGATCAAACCGTGGCGGATTCACTTGCTTTGCGTGAAAACGGATCAGCAGCGACATCAATGCTAGCCGGCACGCGAACCGTTGTTTCGCCTTTATTCGGTCCATTTTCTTGCAGCTGGCGCATGCGCTGCTGGTCAACCAAATCTTGCAGTGAAACCGAATCCAAGAAATCAACCATGGTGCGGTTTAAGGCGGCCCATAGCTCATGAGTCATACAAATTCCCGGACGCCCTTCGGCGTCGTTCGAACAGTCCGTCTTACCGCCGCAATTGGTGGCATCAATCGGCTCGTCGACCGCAAAGATGATATCTGCAACAGTTATGTTTCGTGCCAAGCGGGCTAACGTGTAACCGCCACCAGGACCTCTTACGCTGTCAACCAATTCATGGCGACGCAACTTTCCGAATAACTGCTCAAGATAAGACAGTGAGATGTTTTGGCGTTGACTGATCGCTGACAACGTCACCGGGCCACTGTGTTGGCGTAGCGCCAAGTCGATCATGGCTGTGACCGCAAATCTTCCTTTCGTAGTGAGTCGCATGTCTAAATCCTCGTACGTTGAAATTAATCGGATGCTTTAATGCCAAGACGTGGCTGGGTTTACTCTCCAGTTGTCACTACCCTGTCACTACTAACCTGACTAAACAACTCAAGTATAAATGATTTCCGACAAAATTACTCGGACAATCCATGAAGAAGTTAGGGATATTCCTAATCCCCATAAGAAAGGCCGCGCAATGCGCGGCCTTTGGAGTTGCTATTTGAGTGGTTGATTACGGTCTAGTCAAGCGGCTTGGTACTGCGTTGCACGCTTACGCACGACTTCGAGTACGCCTTGACACGCATCTTCAAGGTAGTCAAGTACTTTGCCAAAGCCATCTGGCCCGCCGTAGTAAGGATCAGGGACTGTCGCCTCTTCATACTCGTTGGCAAAGCGCATCAGGAGCATGAGTTTGTGGTGGTGGATTTTTGGACACTGCTGCTGAAGAGCAGACAAATTCTCCCAATCCATCACCAGAATCATGTCGAAATCCTGGAAGTCATTGGCCGAGACTTGGCGTGCCGTACGTTCCGCGATCGTGTAGCCGCGCTTACTTGCCGCAGCCAACGCACGCGCGTCAGGCGCCTCGCCTATGTGGAAACCATGGGTACCTGCAGAATCCGTTCCTACGATGTTTGCAAGACCCGCCTCATTGAGCATATGGCGAAACACGCCCTCCGCGCTTGGCGACCGGCAAATGTTACCCATGCATACGAAAAGAACTTTTGTCATCATGGTAGTAATTTTGAGGGAAAACCCGTAATTTGTCTAGTGGTTTTTGAAGAAAGTTGCAAAATCGTGACAATATGTATCAACGTATTTAGTCACATTAAATCAATGCGTTACAACATCATATAAATGTAATTTGGTATAAAAAATAGCTAAATACCTCATGGATTTTGCACAAAAATGTGCAGATGCATCATGAATGGGCTCAGGCACCAGATTGCAGCACTTGGGCCTTCAATTGATTCAACGCATCTCGCGCGGCAGCCGCTTGCTCAAACTCTAGGTTTCGAGCATGGTCCATCATTCTCTTTTCTAAGGTTTTGATGGCTTTGGCCACTGATTTCTCATCATTTAAACGCACCGGCTCATCTAACATCAAGTCATTCGTCTCTTCAGGTGCTGCTTGCAAGACGCCGTCAATCAGCTCTTTAACCGCTTTTTTAATACTTTTTGCTTCAATGCCATGCTCTTGGTTAAATGCCAATTGTTTGGTGCGCCGACGATCTGTTTCGTCTATCGCCTTTTGCATGGAGTCGGTGATTTTGTCGCCATACAAAATGGCATGACCCGACAAATTACGAGCCGCACGACCAATGGTCTGGATCAAACTACGTTCTGAACGTAAGAAACCTTCTTTATCGGCATCCAAAATGGCCACCAAGGACACTTCAGGAATATCCAACCCCTCCCGAAGCAAGTTGATGCCAACCAAAATGTCGAATGTCCCGAGCCGCAAATCACGAATAATCTCAACCCGTTCGACGGTATCGATGTCTGAGTGCAAGTAGCGGACCTTTAGCCCTTGCTCTGTCAAGTAGTCGGTCAAGTCCTCAGACATTCGTTTGGTCAGTGTGGTAACCAAGATGCGCTCTTGCTTGGCGATGCGCCGTTTGACCTGCTCAAGCAGATCATCAATTTGGGTCCTTGCTGGCAAAACCTCAATGAGAGGGTCTACCAGCCCGGTGGGTCTAACCACCTGCTCGACGACTTGATCAGACTTTTCCGCTTCATATTTGGCCGGCGTGGCGGACACAAATACCGTTTGTCTCATTCTTTGTTCGAACTCTTCCATCTTCAGCGGACGATTATCAAGCGCCGAAGGCAGGCGAAACCCATAATTCACCAGCGTTTCTTTGCGTGCCCTATCGCCACGATACATGCCACCCAATTGACCAATAGTGACGTGACTTTCGTCAATAAACATCAGCGCATCGGCTGACAAATAATCAATTAAGGTCGGTGGCGGATCACCTGGTGCTACGCCAGACAGGTGCCTTGAGTAATTTTCAATGCCCTTGCAAGTCGCCACACTGTGGCAACTGGACGCAGGACGGACAGCCGTCCGCACAGTCACAGCCGTCGATGAGCAGTGCGGTCCTGCCCATCAGCTCCTCGATCCGGGCGTGGCCCCGACGGGTGAGTCCGAC
>JAWOGG010000220.1:0-9190 GCA_046497085.1 Orrella sp. | reverse complement strand
CATATTCCGAAGGTCTATAATTACAAATTGTCCTTTCATAAGTTTTCGTTTTTAAATCGCCCAGTTGCTAACAATGTGTATAGCAAATAAGCCAGTTAAGTTATTGTTTCAATTCAAAGTTTAGTGCGTGGCTTACTTGCCATACACTCACCGTTAACAAACAGCTTACTCAGGTGGTCAAACCATTGGGGTTTTTCCAAAGTGCGATGTCGCGCGACATGTTTACTTCTTGTGGCATCCAGTGGTTAGCGCAAGTAGCCAAATACTTTTCCCAGGCCCATTTGTATTTAAAGGGCACCAATTGGTTGACATCAGTTTTGGCGTTGATGATGCGTTTGTCAGCAACATTGACGCGTTGCTGCTTGACCTCTTCGGGCACAGCCTCTTGCTCGGCTGCGGCTGGTTTGGCCATGGGCTCGTCGCTAAAAATACCGGTGGCTTGCTTAAATTCGTTTGCAGCCGGAGCCGAACCCGTTGATGGTCCGGTTTGTGGCTGTGCAGTGGCGATTTCGTCGTTCCAGTTCAACATAATATGTTTCCTTTTCGTTGGATTATTGGCAAGCTTCGCACTCTTCGAAACCGGGATCACCAGGTCTCATTGTGCAAGCCACACCAACGATTTCAGCCTCGGGCATGGCGGGGCTTGATGATGCGCTTGATGCTGATGTTGTGCCTTGACTGCCACCAGACATACTGACGGCGTTCAACTCGCCACCTTGTCCGGTGGATTTTTCAGCACTGGTTGCGCCCAACGTGCGCAGGTAATACGTGGTCTTCAGTCCACGCAACCACGCGAGCTTGTAAGTTTCATCCAGCTTTTTGCCAGATGCACCCGCGATATAAATATTCAGAGATTGTGCTTGGTCGATCCACTTTTGACGACGCGATGCACATTCGACGATCCAGCTAGAGTCCACTTCAAAAGCAGTCGCGTAAAGCGTACGCAACTCATTGGGCACCCGATCGATACGGGACAGGCTGCCGTCGAAGTATTTCAGGTCAGCGACCATGACTTCGTCCCACAGGCCCAGCTTCTTGAGATCTCTCACCAGGTTTTGGTTAACCACGGTGAACTCGCCGGATAAGTTTGATTTGACGTACAAGTTTTGATAAGTAGGTTCGATGCACGCAGACACACCGATGATATTGGAAATTGTCGCGGTTGGGGCGATTGCAACGCAATTTGAGTTACGCATACCGTGTTGTTTGATGCGTGCACGCAACGAATCCCAATCTAAGCTGCTTGAATCATCAACTTCAACGTAACCACCACGATGCTCACGCAACAACGCAACCGAGTCTTGCGGCAAGATGCCACGTGACCACAACGAGCCATCGTACGAATCGTAACGACCGCGTTCAGCAGCTAAATCGCTTGATGCTGCATAAGCGAAATAACAAACCGCTTCCATCGAACGATCAGAAAACTCGATCGCATCGTTTGAAGCATACGGAATGCGCATTCTGTGCAGGCAGTCTTGGAAGCCCATGATGCCAAGACCCACAGGTCGGTGACGTAAGTTGGAGTTACGTGCCTTATCGACTGCGTAGTAGTTGATGTCAACAACGTTATCGAGCATACGCATGGCAGTGTTGATGGTCTTTTGCAGCTTGGCATGATCAAGCGCAAGGCTGCCATCGGCTTGTTCAGTCAAATGTGCCACCAAGTTAACGGATCCTAGATTGCAAACAGCAATTTCGGACTCATTGGTGTTGAGCGTAATTTCAGTGCAAAGGTTTGAGCTGTGAACAGTACCGACGTGTTGCTGTGGTGAACGGATATTGCAAGGGTCTTTAAAGGTGATCCAAGGATGGCCGGTTTCAAACAGCATGGACAACATGCGACGCCACATGGTTAATGCCGGTATTTTTTTAAAAAGTGGCAATTCACCGCGTGCGGCTTTTTCTTCGTAACCCACGTAAGCTTCTTCAAAGGCCTGGCCTACTTTGTCATGCAGGTCAGGGCAATCTGAAGGTGAGAACAATGTCCAATCGCCACCTTCCATGACGCGTTTCATGAACAGATCAGGAATCCAGTTGGCGGTGTTCATGTCGTGCGTGCGGCGGCGCTCGTCGCCAGTGTTTTTACGCAGCTCGAGAAACTCCTCCATATCGAGGTGCCAGGTTTCGAGATAGCAACATACCGCGCCTTTGCGCTTACCACCTTGGTTGACCGCGACTGCCGTGTCGTTAACCACTTTTAAGAAAGGCACCACACCCTGGCTTTCACCGTTGGTGCCTTTGATATGGCTGCGCATGGCGCGAACGGGTGTCCAGTCGTTACCCAAGCCGCCGGCGTACTTGGCCAGTAAAGCATTTTCTTTGATTGCTTCATAAATGCCATCTAAATCGTCGTCGACTGTGCTCAAGTAGCAAGATGACAACTGTGAGTGCAAGGTGCCAGAGTTAAACAACGTTGGCGTTGAGCTCATGAAGTCAAACGAAGACAGAATTTCATAGAACTCAATGGCGCGCTCTTCGCGGTTGATTTCTCTGAGTGCAAGGCCCATGGCCACACGCATGAAAAACACCTGTGGCAATTCAATGCGTTGACCTGAAAGATGCAAGAAGTAACGGTCGTAAAGTGTTTGCAAACCGAGATAATCAAATTGCAGGTCGCGTTTGGCATCTAGTGCTTTACCGAGCCGTGTAAGGTCATAGCGTCCTAATTCTGAGTTGAGCAGTCCGCCTTCCACGCCTTTTTTGATGAACTTGGGGAAGTAAGTCGCATACTCGGTCAACATCTCATCTTGCGAGACTTCGCGCTCGAGAACTTCTTTACGGATAGAGTGCAGTAACAAGCGAGCCGTTGCTTTACTGTAAGCGGGGTCTTTTTCAACTTGTACGCGAGCCGCCAGGATCGCAGATTTGTACACTTCTTCGATGGGCACGCCGTCGTAGAGATTTTTTAATGTCTCTTTCAAAATCATGTCGGTATCAACGAACTCCTCCAGGCCAAAGCCTGCGGCTTCAATGGTTGCCTTGAGCTTGGCCAAATCCAGAGGTTTGGAGATGCCGTTTTCTTTGATGTTGATGGTTTGTTCGTTGGCTGGCGCGGCGGCTTCGTTGGATTGCGCCCTTTCTTGCGAGCGTCGCTCACGGTAAAGAACGTATGCGCGAGCCACATCGTGTTCGCCCGAACGCATTAATGCCAATTCGACCGCGTCTTGCACGTCTTCAATATGGAACGTCCCACCGTTGGGTCGGCCTCTGACTAAGGCAGCAACCACCTGATTGGTGAGTTGCTCGACTAATTCGCGGACTCGAGCTGAGGCGGCGCCTTGCCCGCCATTGACAGCAAGAAAAGCTTTGGTCATGGCGATGCCGATTTTGCTCGGCTCGAAACTGACCACGGCGCCATTGCGTCGAATCAGGCTGTAGTTAGCCCATTGGCTAGCTTGTGTTGGGGGGTCATTGACTTGACCGGCAGGCCGTTGATTGACGGCATCCGGAGTGGGGGTGGCAACTTGCATGGCGGCTCCTGCTAGAGACATGAAACCAAACCGGTTTCACGGGAATAACGACTTGAAATTCCGCCTCAAAACACTATATCTTGTGTTTTGAGGCAGACGACTCACAAATTCTAGTGTCTCAAGCCGATCCCTGCAAGATACTTTTATCCAAAAATTTATGCGGGTAAACCCTTGTTATTTCGCCGCAATGACCTAGAACGCCCGCAGTCTCTGCAACACCGCCTCGCGACCTAAGATCTCGAGTACCGCATCGATGGCAGGGGTTTGTGTGGTTCCCGCCACGATCAGTCGCAAGGGTATGGCTAACTGTGGCATTTTCATTTGATGTTGGGCGAGCAATGTTTTGATTAGGGCGGCAATAGACTCTCGATTCCACTCAATATCTACTGCTGCTTTGGTGAAATCAGAAACCGCAGCCTGCGCCTGTGGCGTGATGTGTTTGCTGACCAAATCAGCCTCTGGTGTCGGTGGTGACGCACAAAACAGCAAGCTGGCTTGGGCGAGTTGGACCAGGGTTTCGCAGCGGTCTTTCAGCAACTTGACGGCCTGCGCGAGGTCAACGGCTCTGGGGTCACCGCCTAACGCCACAAGCTGGGGCGTGATTTTTTCAGCGAGCCATTGATCGTTAGCCGCTTTCAAATAGTGCGCATTTACCCAGTCTAGTTTTTTGGGATCCCACTGCGCAGCGGATTTGGATAAATGATCAGCATCAAACCATTCAACCAACTGCTCGCGTGAAAAAATCTCGTCGTCGCCGTGGCTCCAGCCCAGTCGAGCGAGGTAGTTAATCATGGCATCGGCTAAGTAGCCTTGTTGCTCATAAGCCATAACACTCACTGCGCCGTGCCGTTTGGATAGCTTTTCCCCATCAGGCCCAAGAATCATGGGTAAATGGCCATATGTCGGTATGGGCGCACCTAGGGCTTTAAGAATGTTGATTTGTCTGGGCGTGTTGTTGACGTGGTCATCGCCGCGCAGCACATGTGTGATCCCCATATCCCAGTCATCGACCACCACACAAAAGTTATAAGTCGGTGTGCCGTCAGGCCTTGCAATGATCAGATCATCAAGCTCTTCATTGCTGATGCTGATAGGCCCTTTGACCATGTCTTGCCACTGTGTGGCGCCCACTAGCGGGTTCTTAAAGCGCACCACGGGCTTTTGATCGGTCGGTGGGATAGGCAAGGTTTTGCCGGGCTCTGGGCGCCAAGTACCGTCGTATTTCGGTTTTAAACCTTTGCTTATGGCCAGATCGCGCATGGCTTGTACTTCTTGCGTCGTGCTGTAGCAGTAGTAAGCGGTCCCGGCAGCCAGCATTTCTGCAACCACAGCTCGGTAGCGATCCATGTGATGCATCTGATAGAAAGGGCCCTCGTCCGGAGTCAGTCCCAACCAAGCCATGCCATCAAGGATGGCCTGTACCGCCTCGGGTGTTGAGCGTTCTAGGTCCGTGTCCTCAACGCGCAAGACGAAGTCGCCTTGATGGTGCTTGGCGTAAGCCCAAGAGTAAAGCGCGGTGCGAGCCCCGCCGAGGTGCAAAAACCCAGTAGGTGAGGGGGCGAAACGGGTGCGAACGCGGGTGGTGGCTGCAGTGGTCATGGCTCTTTGGAGTGAATGAATAAAACGAAAATGAAAAAAACGAAAATAAAAATGAAAGTGCGAGGCGCCATTAAAGGTTAGACGCAATGAACAGGGGCAGCCGTTAAGCGCAACTGGCACGCGTAACTGCGTCAAGTGCAACTATCGGGTGCAACTGTCCAGTGCCGCAGACAAACACAACCAAAAAACACAATGGCGTCGTTTGTATTTGCTACGATGACTGTATTGGTATTTTAGAGGCAGATCCAAACTTGCCTCAATTGGCCGCTCGATGATGTTTCGTCACGCCCTTGATCCGTTGTTCCAGCCGGCCCACTTGCTAGTGGTGAGTGATCGCGTGTTGCCTTTGTTTCAAGCGCTACCCTCAGGACTGCGCGAACGCACGACCCGCGTGTCATTTGAGGCGGGCCAACAACCGACAGTGCCACAGCACCTCGCTGGTGTGGGTCCTTCAGAGCGACTGGACTTGGCCGTCGTGTGCGTGCCGCCTTTGCTGATTGAGACGACGCTCGCTGCGTTGGCGGCGCATCGACCCAGAGCCATGATTGTGATGGCGCATGATGTGGTGGACCCCAACCCAGGTTTGACCCGCCGCCTATGTGATGATTGGGCGCGCGAGCATCGCTGTGCTTTGTTAGGGCCTTTTTCGTTTGGGCTCCAGCGACCTCATCAAGGCTTAAACCTGAGTCAGCATCCTTTGTTGGCTAGACCCGGCCGGGCCGCTTTAGTGGCGCAGTCCCGGACGGTGATGGCCGGCGTGATGGATTGGGCCGATGATGTGCATATCGGTTTCTCCACGGCGATTGCGCTCAGTAACGAGGGCATTACCCGCCTACCAGAGGTGCTCGATTACCTGGCAAGTGACTCGCGCACTGACAGCATCGCCATCTACTTAGAAGATATAGGGATCGGCCGCGAGTTCATGAGTGCGATTCGAGCGGCGGCCAGCATCAAGCCAGTGGTTGTACTGAAGTCCGGTGCAGCCAATGAGCCCTTGCAGGCCGATCTGGCGTTTGACGCTGCACTGCGACGCGCCGGCGCTGTTCGGGTGACCTACTTTATTCAACTCTTCTCTGCCTTAAAGGTCTTTGGCTACAGTCGTCGTCCAACTGGCCGTCGGGTCGTGGTGTTTGCCAATGGCGAGGGGCCGGCTCAGTTGGCATTGGATTTGGCGGTTGAGGGTGGTCCCATTGAAAAGGCGACACTTGATCCCCAAACCCGCCGACGTCTGGGCAAACTGCTTGAACCCGGCTCTTTAACGCTGAACCCAGTGGTGACCCATCAACCGCTGTCGGCTTCATTGCTAAACGAGATCATGACAGTTTTGATTGCGGATACTCATGTCGACGGCGTATTGGTTATGTTTGCGCCTGATAGGCGTACGGACTTCACAGCTGTTTCGACCGAGCTGGCGCGAATCGCGCCCAAAGCGGCTAAGCCAGTGGTGACGTGTTTTATGGGTGATGCGGGGATGCGTCCAATTCGTCGCATTCTTGATCAAGCCGGTGCCTCGGCATTTCGTACGCCAGAGTCTGCGGCCAATGCCTTTGGTATTTTGGCGCGCTATCACTACAACCAACAGTTGTTGCTACAGATTCAACCGACCGAGCCTGAGCATGAAGCGCCCAATCTTGAAGGCGCGCGTCGTGTCTTGGCTCATTGGATAGAGCAGGGCATAACCAAACTCACGGGACGTGAAGCTTGGGCGTTGCTATCGACCTTTCATGTGCCCTTGCAGCCGCTAGAAACCGCAACCGATGAGCCACTAACGGTGGCGGATGTGCCGTCGGCAATTGGGGTAACCCGTGACAGCCGTTTTGGGCCGGTGATCCGCTTTGGCGCAGGCGGTGCGCTCGGTGCGTTTTCACCAGGTCAGGCGGGTGCTGATTTGGTGCCATTAAATTACTTCTTGGCCAAACGCATGGTGCAAAGGAGTGAGTTTTGGCAAAAGTTACCACGCGATCACTTTGTCACGCCGGTCTTTAAGCAATTACTGATGGCATTGGAATTGATATCTGATTTGGTGAGTGAGTGTCCGGAGGTCATCGAATTACGCTTAGATCCGATCGTGATTCGCCAAAGTACGCTCAAAGTGGCCGACCTAACGGTGACTTTGGCTGCTGATGGCTTAAGTCATGATCCGGTTTCACTTGGATATCCCCACATGGCTATCCATCCGTATCCTCGCCGATGGGTGCAGCATCTGCCATTGCGTGAGGGTTTGGCAGGCGTGCTTCGCCCTATTCGCCCCGATGATGCACAGGCCCTACAAGACTTTATCCGTTTGTTGTCTGAGCAAGCCCGGTATATGCGATTTGTATCGATGATGCGCGAGCTAACGCCACGAATGTTGTCGCGCTATACACAGGTGGACTATGACCGTGAGTTGGCGCTTGTGGCTACGATCGAACACGCACCAAGCACGGACCAGGCCGCACATCAAACCATCATCGGGTTGGCCCACTACCTGCGTAATCCAGATGGGCGTGGTGCGGAGTACGCGCTGGTCATTGCCGATGATTGGCAGGGTCACGGCCTTGGCCGCCGACTCATGACTCGTTTGATTGAAGCGGCCCGCGATCAGGGGCTAAGCTACATCGAAGGTATGGTGTTAGCCAATAACCGACCCATGTTGGCATTGATGACAGGGTTAGGGATGGTCAACGACCCCGATCCTGATGACCCAGGTATGCGCCGCGTGTGGCTGAGTTTGGACTCAGCCAGTCAATAATGCGCGATGAATAAAGCGCGTGACGTCAGCGACCTCTTCTGGGCAAACGCTGTGCGGCATCGGATAGGTGTGCCACAGCACGTCATAGCCGTTTGCTTGAAGCAAGTCTTTGCTCGATTGTCCCCTTTCGAGTGCGACAACTGGGTCTTGGGTGCCGTGACCCATAAAAATAGGCGTCTTTTGGTTGGCAGCGTGCCAGTGCTGAGGGGCTTGGGCGGCCAGTGGCAAATAGCCCGACAGTCCTATGAGACCCGCTAGTTGGTGAGGGTAGCGCAGACCCGTGTGTAGCGTCATGGCGCAACCTTGGGAGAATCCAGCCAACAGAATCCGCTGGCTGGGTACGCCTCGCTCGATCTCGTGTTCGATCAAAGTGTGGATGATTTTTTCTGAGGCTAGGATGCCGCTTTCGTCTTCTTGCCTGACCAAACTGGCTTCAAAAATGTCATACCAAGACCGCATGGCCATGCCGCCATTGATGGTGACAGGTTGAACCGGAGCGTGCGGGAAAACAAATCGCACTGCCACGTTATTAGGTATCTGCAGTGCGGGTACCAGCGGCGCGAAATCGTTGCCGTCGGCACCTAGTCCGTGAAGCCAGATAATGCTGTGAGTTGGCTCGCTAGCGGTTTCAATTTCAATGGCGTCTACGGCGGGCATTTGTGTCACGTGGTTATTCCTTCTCATTTTCGTCGTTAATGGTGGGCGCTGGAGACGCTGCTTTGATGGCTTGAAAGAGCGCTCGGTAATGTTTTTTTTGTGGGGCCTGGCCTGCCAAAAGTTTGAGATTCTTCGCATGCTCTTGGCGAGCGGCTCGGATTAGTGAGCGCAGGGCTTGCACGTCGGTTTCAGGGTGTTTGTCTAACCAAGCCGTGAGGGCATCATCGTCAGCTAAGAGTCGGTCGCGGTCGCGCTCTAGTGCATGCATGTAAGCGGTATCGGCGTCCGAGCCTTTTTCCCATGTTTCGATTTGGTCAAAGATGGCTTGTGCTGGGGCGTCACGCATCAATTTACCGACGTAATGGATTTGACGCCTGCGACCTTCACGGCTGGTGGTGCGTTGTGCCAATAAAACCGCGTCCTCTAACTTCTCAGAAATCGGGAGTTGTTTGACGCGTTCTGGGCTGAGCTCGACGACCCGTTTGCCAAGCGCCTGTAAGGCGAGTAGATCCCGTTTGACCTGAGATTTACTGGGTTTTTCTGGGGTGTCGTCGCTATCGATGGTGTTTAATTCAGTCATGGCCCGCCGCCGTATGGGTTCGTTCGCTATGATACGAGATCCCGTGCGTTCTAACTAATAACTTGTTTTTCTTAAGAGAGAGTATATGCAACCGCTGCCACACCGTGAACATCGAGCTGAGTTCAAGGCGCTTGTCACTGAGGCGTTGAC
>JAWOGG010000207.1:0-5916 GCA_046497085.1 Orrella sp. | reverse complement strand
ATCAACGCTTTTATTACAAGCGCTTGCTGCTATGTCGCAAAGCGCCCGAGTCCTTTATGTCACAGGCGAGGAGTCTGCTCAACAGGTTGCCTTGCGAGCCAAACGGCTAGGTTTGAGCTCATCCGAAGTGGATTTGTTGCCTGAAATAAGGCTTGAGGTTATCGAATCACATCTCACTACTAGAGCCCCTGCAGTGGCGGTGATCGACTCCATTCAGACAGTTTATTCCGGCGCGCTGTCTTCGGCGCCTGGCTCGGTGTCTCAGGTCAGAGAGTGCGCGGCGCAGCTGACGCGTTTGGCCAAGCAGACCGGCGTGCCGATGGTTTTGATTGGGCATGTGACCAAAGACGGAGCCTTGGCTGGGCCTCGGGTGCTGGAACACATGGTCGATACCGTGTTGTATTTCGAAGGGGATACCCATTCGTCTTTCCGATTGATTCGGGCATTTAAGAACCGGTTTGGGGCCGTCAACGAGTTGGGCGTGTTTGCCATGACTGATCGTGGGCTTAAAGGAGTGGCGAACCCTTCAGCGTTATTCTTGTCACAACATGCAGATCAGGTTTCTGGCTCATGTGTGATGGCAACGCAAGAGGGGTCAAGGCCGCTTTTGGTGGAAATTCAGGCTTTGGTTGATGCGGCGCATGTACCCAACCCACGTCGTCTGGCCTTGGGTTTGGAGGGACACCGATTGGCGATGCTGCTAGCCGTGCTGCATCGCCATGCTGGCGTAGCGACGGCTGACCAAGATGTGTTTGTGAATGCTGTGGGTGGCGTGCGGATTGCGGAGCCCGCTGCCGACTTACCAATTTTGTTGGCTATTTTGTCATCACTCAGAGACAAGCCGCTGCCTGTTGGCTTGATTGCTTTTGGAGAGGTCGGCTTGGCCGGTGAGGTTAGACCTGCACCACGTGGGCAAGAGCGCCTAAAAGAAGCCGCAAAACTGGGTTTTTCGATTGCGATTATTCCTGCGGCAAATGCGCCTAAACAACCCATTGAGGGATTGAAAGTTATGCCCGTCAGTCGGCTACAAGATGCGATTGACGCCATACGTTCGGTTTAATAAGGACTACAGATGCAAGCGGGTGTATTCGGTTTTGCGATCAAACAAACATGGCGTGACTTAAGAGCGGGTGACCTGCGTTTATTGGTGCTAGCGGTGGTCGTGGCGGTTGCTGCCATCAGCAGCGTGGGGTTTATGTCAGATCGTGTTTCAAGGGCGCTTGAACGCGATGCATCACGCATGTTGGGGGCGGATCTGGTTGTCGAGACACCTGCGATGGCCGAGCAGGCCTGGGTAGACCGCGCCCAAGCGGATGGTTTGCAAGCGGTCCGCACATGGCGCTTTCCTTCAATGGTGGGTGGCGCGACGGGTGGTTTGCAGCTGGCCTCAGTGAAGGCAGTGGAAGATGGCTATCCACTTCGTGGAGAGATGCGAACCGCGCCTGATGTGACAGCACCTGATGAGGCGATTCAAGCCTCGCCTGCGATCGGTACTGTATGGGTTGATCCTCAGCTGCTCGCGCTGACAGGTTTGTCGGTTGGCGATGCCTTAGACGTTGGTGATGTCAGTTTGAAGATTGATCGCGTCATCACTTATGAGCCCGATCGCGGTATGCGCTTTGTGAACGTGGCGCCACGGGTCATGATTCGCGCAGAAGACCTAGAAAAAGCCGAGCTATTGGGACCGGGAAGTCGAGTAACCCACGCCCTCTTAGTGGCGGGTGATGAAACGTTGACCGCGCAATATCGAGCATGGCTTGAGCCACAACTCAGTCAAGCGCAAAAAGTTTTGTCAGTGGCGGCAGGGCGTCCAGAAATTACCCGCACTCTAGATCGTGCCAATGAGTTCTTGACCTTAGTGGTGATGATTGCGGTCTTGATTGCTGCGGTTGCCATTGCACTTGGTGCAAGGCGTTTTAGCCAGCGTCAGCGGCCTGGCGTGGCGGTCATGCGCTGCTTTGGTGCCACACAGTCAACCATTACGCGTCTATTGAGTGTGGAGTTTTTACTCGTTGCCCTAATTGGATCATCGATTGGGTTAGTCCTTGGGTGGCTCGCTCAAATGGGACTCGTCTCGGTGATGCAAGGCCTGGTGTCTGATGATTTGCCAGGAATAGGTTGGAAGCCAGCGGCTCAAGGTTTGTACGCGGGCTTTTGGTTGTTGTTCGCTTTTGCTTTACCGCCATTGCAGTCGCTGCGTAGGGTCTCGGCGGCACAAATACTTCGACAAGAAGTGCCAGCTTTTCCGCTGCATAGCGTTGCGGGATATGCGGTGGCGTTTGCAGGTTTTGCGGTACTTATGTGGTGGATTGCCGGTAATCCTAAGTATGGGTTTGGTTTGGCGACTGGCTTTGTCTTGGCAGCGATTTTGTTTGGGGTGTTGGCGCTATCTGCCTTGAAGCTGGTCGATTTGGTGCGTCATCGAGTCACACACCGTCCTGCGTGGCGGTTTGCGCTGGCTGGTTTGGTCAGGCGCAAAGCCTCTTCGGTTGCTCAGGTGAGTGCATTAGCGGTTGGCATGATGGCTATCTTGTTGCTAACCATCGTGCGAACAGACCTGCTAGATGGTTGGCAGCAAACGTTGCCACCTGATGCGCCCAACAAGTTTTTAATTAACATCCAGCCTGATCAAGTTGACCCAATCAAACAAGCCCTGGCCTCAGGTGGATTGGGAGAACAAGCCTTCTACCCCATGATCCGTGGTCGCGTGATTGCTCTAAACGAGACACCGATGCTGGTCGATGATTTTGAGTCTCCGAGGGCTCAGCGTTTGTTACAGCGAGACTTTAATCTCTCATACGCACCAACGCTGGAAGGCAATGGAGAGATCATTGAAGGACAGTCGTTAGATGCTGATGCATTTGAAGTGTCGATGGAATCCGATGTGGCGAGTTTGTTGGGAATGAACATTGGTGATGAGGTGACTTTCGAAGTGGCCGGAGAGCCGGTGACTGTGGCGGTCAGCAGCATACGCAAAGTCGATTGGGAGAACATGCGACCTAACTTTTTTGCCGTTTTAAGTCCACGAGCGCTCCTGGATGAACCACAAACCTTTATTACTTCGCTTTATGTACCACCAGAAAAGGCAGCGGTGACGCAGTCTTTGGTGAACCAGTTTCCCAATCTCACGGTGTTTGATGTCGGGGCTATGATTGCCCAATTGCAATCCGTTTTGGATAGAGTGTCCACGGCGATTCAAGGGCTTTTTGGGTTTGCGATCTTGGCCGGTGTGGTGGTCTTGGCGGCGGCCCTAAGTTCGAGTCGCGATGAGCGCGTGCGAGAGTCTGCCTTGTTGCGGGCACTTGGGGCCACCAATCAACAATTGTCGAGCGCGCAACGAATCGAGTTATTGATGATTGGCGCCTTGTCTGGCCTATTAGCGGCTGGCGGAGCCACGTTGGCGGCTTGGGCTTTGTCTGTCTGGGTGTTTGAGTTCGCCATGCAGTGGTCTATCGTGCCTTGGCTGTTGGGTTTGGTGGTCTGTATGGCAGGTGCTTGGTTAGCGGGCTCCTGGGTATTGCGAGGTGTATTACGTACGCCACCACTGTTGACATTAAGAAATGAGTAGAGGTTTGTTGTTGCTCATGTTTGTGGCCAGCCAAAGAGTCGACAGTCCTATGTGGTGTTAGCTGAAAAAGGCTTTAGAATTCGGTTTACAGACTCCGTTTTGTGATTCATAAAACGGAGTTTTTTATGGGGCGTTGCAAACGGTAGCGCCAATTCGGATAGAGATGGCGGAGGCAGAAATGCGGACACAAATACTCGCGTTGTTTATGATCAGCGGATTAGGTTTAGGTTTAGGTTTGGCCGGGACCGCCTCGGCACAAGACGGTAAGACCCTGAATGTTTATAACTGGGCTGAATACACCGCTGAGGACACTATCCCTGGGTTTGAGCGACAAACGGGAATAGACGTCCAATATGACACCTATGACAGCAACGACACGCTGCAAGCCAAGCTTTTGACGGGCAAGTCAGGCTACGACATTGTCGTGCCGACAACCAATTACGCGGCTCGTCAGATTCAAGCCGGGTTATTTCAAAAGCTTGATAAATCATTGATTCCCAATTGGAAAAATCTTGATCCAAAAATCATGGCGTTGCTTGAGCCAGTCGATCCAGGTAACCAGTACTTAGTTCCTTGGGGCTATGGCACCAACGCCTTGGGTTTTAACGTGACCAAAGCACAGGAAATCTTGGGTGCAGATGTCAAATTAAACGACTGGTCATTGCTATTCGATCCAGAAAAGGTAAAGCAATTTGCAGGCTGCGGTGTCTCTATGCTGGATGAAGCGGCTTCAGTGTTCCCAGCGGCGCTGCATTACCTCGGCAAAGATCCGAACAGCAGCGACCCGGCCGATTACGAAGCAGCGTTGGCGTTATTAAAAGACATTCGGCCTTATGTTCGTCAATTCAGCTCATCTGGCTATATTGACGAATTAGCCTCAGGCGATCTTTGCTTGGTATATGGCTATTCGGGCGATGTGTTGATTGCCGCTGATCGTGCCGAACAAGCAAATCGACCCTATAAGATCAATTTTTTCTTACCTGATGATGGGGCGCCTGCTTGGTTTGACACGATGGCTGTTCCGGCCGATGCCCCTTCACCAGACGAGGCGTTTGCGTTCATCAATTACATGTCAGAGCCGCAAGTCTCAGCCGACATCACCAACAATATGTTTTATCCCAATGCCAACAAGGCCGCACAACCATTGGTTGTGTCCTTGCGGCTGACCCGAAGCCGGCTGGCATTGAGCTGTGCGCCACTGCCACGACTGGCGGTGAACTCTTCCTTCAACAGAGGGTTGATCAGAACGGCGTGACTGATCCGGTTGCCGCTCTTCAGTGTCAGAGAAATGCAGCAATGTCCCAGGCCCCGCACGAAATTGCCGCTGCCATGGAGAGGGTCGATCAACCAGGTATTGTCCTCATCACGCCCTTTGATGTGCCCGGACAGACGTGACAGAAAATTGTGGTCCGGATAGGCCTTTTGTAGATGGTAGAGCAGCGTGCGCTCCACGTCCTGGCCCATGCTGGTGGCCGGATTGACGGGGTCGTCATCCAGTACCTGGATCCGGTCAAGGCGATCCACCGCATGGTAGACCATTTCCGCCGCGTCCCGGGCGGCGCGTAACGCGATGTTGATAACAGGATGCATGGCAGTGATCGGTATCCGGTCGAATTGAGGTCCGCATGATAGCAGATACAGCGCCAGGGCGCCCGGCGAGTTGGTGTTCAGTAAAAGACCCGGAAGGTTTCAGTTTGCGCGATTCAGCAGAAGGTGGCTATCCCGCAATGCTCTCTGTTGATCCTGGTCTCCCGATCTCATGGAGAAAAGAGGTTCCAGTATTCCCAGGATCTGCTCCAGGGATTCGGCTGGAACGTGGAGGGCGGCGTCGACCGGCAGAGTCGTCTCGGTGCCCACGCCAAGCAGCGCCGCAGTGGGAATGCCGCGCAGTTCGGCCTCTCGTGCGGCCAGTCTTTCCGGGACCCGGTCCCCGTGCAGCATGACAAGGTCCGGGCGGACCTGGCTGAGTACCTTAGTGTAGTTGGCAAACCAGAGTGTCTGCTCTCTATTGGTCATGGCATTGCGAAGGGTGCTCTTAGTCCTCACCAGCTGGTGCTGAATGTCTCGGTCACGCAACGAAACGGCATTTCCTTCAACTTCACTGATTCTCTCCAGAATCTGTTCGAGTATGACAGAGGGCGCATCTCGAGATGAGACCGTGGCACCCACCACCGTGACTTCATGTCCGGAAGCAGCCATATGTGACAGCAGTGCCATGGCAGCAGCCGATACCGGCGTTGACTTGTCCAGGATGCTGTCCGGTCCGCTCCAGACGATGCGGTAGTCACGCATGTCGGTCTCCTGTTTGCGGTGCTATTGACAAGGCCTGCTCCAGTCGTTTTTGAAAA
>JAWOGG010000137.1:0-4992 GCA_046497085.1 Orrella sp. | reverse complement strand
ATCATCGGCAGCAGGCATGAAACCCTCAATTGATCTTTTTGGTGCAACGCAAAACAATCTCAAAAACCTCGACGTCAGTTTTAAGACGGGCGAACTAACGGTTATTACCGGAGTGAGTGGCTCCGGTAAAAGCTCGTTGGCGTTTGATACGCTCTACGCGGAAGGGCAGCGGCGCTATGTAGAGACCTTTTCTCCATATGCGCGACAGTTTCTTGATCGCATGGATAAGCCACAAGTAGACCGGATCGAGGGTATCTTGCCCGCCATCGCCATCGATCAGACCAACCCTGTGCGCAATTCGCGCAGCACTGTTGGCACCATGACCGAGGTCAACGACCACTTAAAACTACTTTTTGCTCGCGCCGCCACCCTCCACTGTCGTGGCTGCGGCAAGCCAGTGACTCGCGATAACCCGCAATCCATTGCCCAAGCAATCTCGCATCGTTGCGCTGAGCACAACGATCCTCGTCTGGTCATTACCTTTGCTATCGATATCCCGGCCAACTTCAGCGAAGAAGAAGTCCAGGGGTTTCTAGAAGGGCAAGGCTACACACGAGTACACGGAAAAGCCCGTGCCGGTAGCAAAAAAGACACCAAGATCATCGATGTGGTTCAAGACCGCTTTAGAATCGGCACCGCTGAGCCCGAGCGTGTGGCAGAGGCCTTGGATGCGGCGTTGCGCATGGGTCAAGGTGTACTGACTGTTCACGCCATGGGCGACGATGGCTCAGACGACACCATATGGCGTTTTAGCAACAAGCTGCACTGCGCCGACTGCAACCTGTCTTATCAAGATGCTTTACCCAGCAGTTTCTCCTTCAACTCGCCCTTAGGGGCGTGCGAGACTTGTCGGGGTTTTGGGCGATCAATTGGAATTGATCATGGCCTTGTGATTCCGGATGAACGCAAGACATTGGCAGAAGGCGCAGTCAAACCATGGCAGACACCGAGCTACAAAGAATGCCAAGCAGACCTGGAAAAATTTGCACGCCTTGCCAATGTTTCAATTAACACGCCTTGGCGTGACCTGCCCGCTGAACATCAAGACTGGGTTTTGCTGGGAGATCCCCAGTGGCGTGGTGGCAGAAATGCATGGCAAAACCAGTGGTATGGCGTCAAAAATTTCTTCGCATGGCTTGAAACCAAAGCCTACAAAATGCACGTGCGGGTGCTGTTGTCTAAATATCGCAGCTACACCCCCTGCCCTGCATGCCATGGCACACGACTAAAGCCCGACGCCTTGCTCTGGAAAGTGAACGGGCGCCATATTCATGACCTCATGTGCATGCCCATCGACGAACTAGAAACATGGTTTCATGACCTCTCTTTCCCAGACGCCGTAATGGACGGCGCCATGACGTTGGTGCTTGACGAGTTACGGGCGCGCTTGAAATTTGTATGTAACGTTGGTTTGGGCTACCTGACCCTAGACCGACAGAGTCGCACATTGTCTGGCGGCGAGGTCCAACGCATCAACCTAACAACGGCTTTGGGGACGTCACTGGTCAACACACTGTTCGTCCTCGATGAACCTTCGATTGGTTTGCATCCCCGGGATATGCAACGCGTGGTTGATGTCATGCATCGCTTGCGCGATGCAGGTAACACGCTTGTCGTGGTCGAGCATGACCCTCAAGTGATGGTGGCCGCTGACAGGGTGATTGATATGGGCCCAGGACCCGGTGAACGAGGCGGGCAGATTGTCTACGATGGCACACCTGAGGCAATACGACATGCGAACACGCTCACCGGTGAGTACATGGGATCGCGACGACGAGTTGAATCCCCTCGCCCACTGCCTGTCGCAGCCAATACACCTCGCCTGCTGCTAGAGGGTGTAACTGCCAACAACCTAAAAAATGTCGATATCTCACTGCCACTTGGCCGCCTAGTTTGCGTCACCGGTGTCTCTGGATCCGGTAAGTCGACCCTCATTCAAAATGTTCTTTACCCAGCGCTGCTCAAGGGCATGGGCAAACCCACTGAATCACCCGGACCCTACCGTCACCTTCTAGGCAACGAACAAATTGCCGATGTCGTGATGGTCGATCAATCGCCTATCGGTAAAACCGCTCGCTCTAACCCCGCGAGTTATGTCGGTGCCTTTGATGCGATCCGAAAGCTTTTCTCGCAAGCACCGTTGGCACGTGAACGCAGTTACACCACCGGTACGTTTAGCTTTAACAGTGGCGATGGGCGTTGCCCGACTTGCGGTGGCACGGGATTTGAACACGTTGAAATGCAGTTTTTATCAGATGTTTACTTGCGTTGCCCGGACTGCGACGGCAAACGGTTTCGCCCTGAAATACTGGAAGTGGAAGTTGAGCACTTAGGGCAAACCGCGTCGATTGATCGTGTCTTAAATATGACGGTCTCTGAAGCGCTCAGCTTTTTTAAGGGTCTACGCGACGTGCAGTTGGCTTTGTCACCGCTCGCTGACGTGGGTCTGGAATATGTCAAATTAGGGCAGCCTGTGCCTACCTTATCCGGCGGTGAGGCGCAACGTCTCAAACTTGCTGGTCACCTTGCCCAAGCCGCCCGTAGTGGCATCAGCCAACAAAAGCTAGCCGTTAAAGGTAGCTTATTTTTATTTGACGAACCCACGACCGGCTTACATTTTGATGATGTGGCGCGCCTAATGCGTGCCTTCCGAAAACTTCTCGGCGCCGGTCACTCCTTACTCATCATCGAACACAACTTGGATGTCATTCGCGCCGCGGATTGGATTATTGATCTAGGGCCAGATGCCGGCATACGAGGAGGCGAGGTAGTAGCCGCTGGCGATCCAGCCGCCATCATGGCGGTGACTGAATCTCATACCGGACAAGCACTGATCGAGTACGAGAAAGCCATGACGGCATCCTCAGGCTCCGGGCAATCGCATCCAGAAGAGACTCCAGTGTTGGGCCGTCCGCTACAACGGGTGTTGCGCGAGCCGCGCCCGTCGGCGCAAAGCATCGATATCTTGCATGCACGCGAACACAATTTACAAAACATCAATGTGAGCATCCCGCACGGTAAATTTACCGTTATCACCGGTGTCTCTGGCTCAGGCAAATCGACCTTGGCATTCGACATTTTGTTTAACGAGGGCCAACGGCGGTATTTAGAGTCACTCAATGCCTATGCTCGCGCCATCGTGCAACCCGCAGGAAAGCCTGACGTGGATGCGATTTACGGTATCCCCCCCACGGTGGCCATTGAGCAGCGCACCAGTCGTGGCGGCAGAAAATCCACCGTCGCCACGATGACAGAAATCCACCATTTCCTTCGCTTGCTTTACATGAAGCTTGGTACGCAGTTTTGTCCGACTTGTGACGTCAGCGTCGAGCCACAAACCGCGGACCAAATCGCTGCACGCATCATGCGCGACCACGTAGGCAAGCGGATTGGTGTTATGGCGACCTTGGTCAGTGCCCGTAAAGGCTATTACACCGATCTCGCCAAATGGGCTAGTGGTAAGGGCTACACCCACTTGCGCGTGGACGACGAATTCATTCCAACCAATGCTTGGCCACGCTTAGATCGGTATAAAGAGCACACCATCGAGCTTCCAGTCGCCGATCTGATTGTCGATAAAGCCCATGAAGCTTCACTGCGACAAGCCATTGAAGATGCACTACACCATGGCCAGGGTAGCCTCAGCATTGTGTGGCCATTACAAGCGCTCGAACAAGACCGCACAGCCGCCTTGTCACAGCAACACTTCTCCACCAAACGCGCCTGCCCGAGTTGCGGACTGAGCTTTCCAGAGCCCGACCCCCGACTTTTCTCTTACAACTCCAAGCATGGCTGGTGCCAGCAATGTTTTGGCACGGGCGTAAAACTCTCCGGGTTCGATGCCGAGCAGTCCGGCGAGGAATCCACTTGGAATACGGGTTACGAAGGTGAGACCCATACCTGCGATAGTTGCCACGGCACACGGTTGAATCCGATTGCGAGAGCAGTCAAATGGCGTGACCAATCGATCGCCGAACTAGCGGCGCTACCCGTGTCGGAAGCACACACCTTCTTTACGGGTCTGATCTTGAAAGGTCGCGAAGCAGAAATCGGTCGCGACATTCTGATGGAGGTGAGATCTCGCTTGAACTTCATGCGTGAAGTTGGCCTAGACTATCTTTCCCTCGATCGGGCTGCACCGACACTGTCCGGTGGCGAAGCCCAACGTATACGATTGGCGGCACAGCTGGGCTCAAACCTGCAAGGGGTTTGCTACGTGCTTGACGAACCCACTATCGGTCTTCATCCGCGTGATAACCAAATTTTGCTGAACGCCCTCTCCAAACTCGAAGGTAATGGCAACACCTTGGTAGTGGTTGAGCATGATGACGACACTATCCGTCGTGCCCAGCACATCATCGATATAGGCCCCGGTGCTGGTGTCAGAGGTGGGCAAGTGGTCGCGCAAGGTGATCTGACTGACATCATGGCATGCGATAGATCAACCACGGGCTACTACCTTAAACACCCTCTATTACACCCTGCACAGCCTCGTCGTACCATTGCAAAAGACACGCCTAAGATCACCATCAAAGGCGCCAACATGCACAACTTACGTCATGTGGATGCAGCCATCCCAGTTGGTCGCTTAACTGTCGTGACTGGGGTATCGGGTTCAGGTAAATCCACCTTGGCTCGAGAGGTGTTACTCGATAATCTCGTACAAGTTATCGGGGCCGGCGGGGTTAGCCAATGGCACGGTTGCGACCGAATTGACGGTTGGGAGACCATCGATCGCGTGCTCGAAGTCGACCAGACCCCGATCGGCAAAACCCCACGGTCTTGCCCAGGCACCTATATTGGTTTTTGGGATGACATTCGCAAGCAATTTGCCGACACACAAGAGTCTCGTATGCGTGGTTGGAAGACAGGGCGATTCTCTTTTAACACCGGTGAAGGCCGTTGTCCCATTTGCGAGGGACAGGGCATGCGAACCGTTGAAATGAGCTTTTTGCCAGACGTCAAATGTTCGGCTGGAGATCGGCAGGCACA
>JAWOGG010000118.1:0-3732 GCA_046497085.1 Orrella sp. | reverse complement strand
CCCATGCAGTTCAACGTATGCAGGATGCTCAGGTCTACATCGATGAGACCCCAGGTCTGACCGCTGTTGATCTAAGGGCTCGTGCTCGTCGCTTAACACGACAGTGCAGTAAATTAGGCCTCATTGTGATTGACTACATCCAGTTGATGTCCTCAAGTGGTGGCGGTGAGAACCGGGCAACCGAGATCTCGGAGATCAGTCGAGCTCTCAAATCATTGGCCAAGGAGTTGGATTGCCCGGTTATTGCGCTTTCGCAACTTAACCGTTCGCTTGAGCAGCGACCCAACAAACGTCCAATCATGAGTGACTTGCGCGAATCTGGCGCCATCGAGCAAGATGCAGATGTGATTCTGTTTATCTATCGCGATGAGGTTTACAACCCAGACTCTCCCGATAAAGGCACCGCCGAGATCATCATCGGTAAACAGCGTAACGGTCCAATCGGTACGACCCGTTTGACATTCCAAGGGGAGAGCACCCGTTTCCTGAACTTTACGGGCGGAACGGGCTATTGACCAGCGCTCGCTAGTTGGTTGGCGAGCTTGACTGCATGCCATAAAGAATCTGGCGAGGCAGTCCCTAAATGCGCGATATCAAAGGCCGTGCCATGATCAACGCTAGTGCGTACAAAAGGCAAGCCCACCGTGACATTGACGCCCTGTTCAATGCCGAGATACTTCACTGGAATCAAACCTTGGTCATGGTATTGGGCGACGACTATATCGAATTCACCTGCACGCGCACGAGAAAACACCGTATCACCAGGCCAAGGTCCTGAAACGTTCATGCCTTTTTCCCTGGCAGCAGTGATAGCCGGTTCAATCACGATCATTTCTTCTTGGCCAAACCGCCCTTGCTCTCCAGCATGAGGATTTAAGCCGGCAACTGCTATGCGTGGGTTCTTTAATCCAAGCTGCTGACCTGCTTGATGAGCCAGTGCAATAGCTTGCTGTTCGAGCGCTGGTGTGATCAATGAAGCGACATTTGCCAATGGTGTGTGAATGGTCACCAAAAGGACCCGAATGTCGTCATTGACCAACATCATTGCTACTGGCACATCACCGCAACGATGTGAGAGGATTTCGGTATGGCCTGGGAAATCAATGCCAGCCAAGTGAATAGCATGTTTGTTCAATGGGGCCGTTACGATGGCTTGTAACTTGTGTGCCAACGCATCATCAATAGCTGTCTGTAAGCACTGGTAGGCAGCCATGCCCGCTTGGGCACTGGCTTTGCCTACGGAAAGGCTCGGGGGCACCTCATCGCAGGCCTGAATCACTGGCATGATGCCGCGTTCTTGAGGTGCTAGCTCATCAAGGTGGGTGACTGACTGAACAGTGACAGGTAGCGCAAGTCTGGCTGCCGTTTTTTTTAGCCAGGCTGTATCGCCATACACCACACACTGGCCGCTCAATTCTGCTTGAAAAAGCTTAAGCAGGATTTCCGGACCGATACCGGCCGGATCCCCCATCGTGATGCCTATCGTGGCGTTAGTCATCAGAGCACGTCACCTGCATAATCTGCTAATCGTGAACGTTCACCGCGCTGCAAGGTGATATGCCCGGCGTGTGGCCAGCCCTTGAAGCGGTCAACCACAAACGTCAGCCCAGAGCTGCCTTCGGTTAGGTAAGGGGTATCAATTTGGGCGATGTTGCCTAAACAGACCACTTTGGTACCTGGTCCTGCTCGCGTGATCAGGGTTTTCATTTGCTTAGGCGTCAGGTTTTGAGCCTCATCAATGATGAGAAATTTATTTAAAAATGTACGGCCACGCATGAAGTTAAGCGATTTGACTTTGATTCGTGAGCGAATCAAGTCCATTGTCGCTGCTCTACCCCAGTCGTTGTTACTGTTTCCAGTATCCGCATCGTTCATGTTCAACACGTCAAGGTTGTCCTCGAGCGCACCCATCCAAGGCAACATCTTTTCTTCTTCAGTGCCGGGCAAAAAGCCAATGTCCTCTCCGACAGGCACCGTGACACGGGTCATGATGATTTCTGTATATCGCTTGGTTTCTAGGACTTGAGTCAGTCCTGCCGCCAAAGTTAAGAGTGTTTTGCCGGTACCAGCCTGACCCAGTAGTGAGACAAAATCGCAGTCTGGATCCATCAAGAGATTAAGGGCGAAGTTTTGTTCACGATTGCGCGCAGTCACGCCCCAGACATTGTTCTTGCCGTGGGTATAGTCTCTGAGAGTGGCGAGGACAGCGGTTTTACCGCTGACCTCGCGCACTTGTGCGTACAGCGGCAAGGGGCCTTCAAAGTACACAAACTGATTGATCATGAACTGGCTACAAAGTGGGCCCTGGATGCGATAGAACGTTATGCCGCCTTGCTGCCAAGATTCAACGTCTTTGCCATGCTTGTTCCAGAAGTCCTCAGGCAACCCCAAAATACCGGTGTAGAGCAGGTCTGAGTCTTCAAGCACATGGTCGTTAAAGTAGTCCTCCGCGGGCAGACCGAGCGCCCGCGCCTTTAACCGCATATTGATGTCTTTGGAAACCAAGATGACTTCGCGTGAGTCATGCTGCTCTTGCAAGCCTCTTACAACGCCTAGGATCTGGTTATCGGCCTTGCCCATAGGCAAGTCGGCTGGTAACTCACTGGAAATGGTCGTGGTCTGGAAAAACAACCTGCCGCTGGCATCTTTATTACCGATTTTGTCCAGTGGCACACCAGTTTCGATGGCATCTGTTTCTTCGACTAATGCATCAAGCGAACGGCTCACTTGTCGAGCGTTCCGAGCCACCTCAGACATACCTTTCTTATGATGATCAAGCTCCTCGAGCGTCATCATGGGCAGATAAACATCATGTTCTTCAAACCGGAACAGGCTTGAAGGATCGTGCAGTAAGACGTTTGTGTCTAAAACAAACAGCTTGGTGGCTGTTTTTTTATGGCGGCGTCCTGTTTGACTCACCGGGTTGGCACGGGCGTTTGATGATTTTTTCTTGGTTGATTTGGGTGCCGGTTGACGTGCTGTGGAACTAGGCCTACGCGCCTCAGTGACGGGGTTCGATTTGACGGGTCGCAGCAAAGCCGCAGCCGAGGAGGTAGGTGAAGTAGAGGAGGTCGGGGTAGTTGAGGTTGTAGAGGCAGTGACGTTGCTTAAAGCTTCAACATCCCCAGCAGTTTCTAGGTGTGCTGTGTCATTTACGAGCCCAGTCAAGTCAGGCTGAAGGGTCTTGGGCGCCGGAACTGAGGCAGGTTTAGCGGGCTCAATGCTGTCTATATCTAAGACGGTGGCAGGTCGTGAGGGCAGCTTGGGCAACGGCATAAGGACGCATCTCCAGAAAGGGTCAAGTCATACAACACAAAAAATATTTCCCACTAACGACAATTTTTAGAGTTTTTGAACGGTCTGTAACACCTCTTGTACGTGACCTGGCACTTTGACACCGCGCCAAACATTCGCCACTTTCCCAGAGGCGTCAATCAAAAACGTGCTGCGCTCAATGCCCATCACTTTTTTGCCGTACATGTTCTTTTCTTTTATTACATTAAACGCTTCACAGACAACCGAATCTGTATCTGCAAGCAAAGGGAAGGGCAAGCCTAGCTTTTGGCTAAAGTTTTCATGAGACTTAATGCTGTCGCGAGAAACACCTAAAACGTAGCAGCCTGCTGCCCGGAATGCGTCATAGTTATCTCGGAAACCCTCGGTTTCTGTGGTGCAACCAGGGGTATTGTCTTTTGGGTAAAAGTACACAACCAACTTGTGCCCTTTGGTGTC
>JAWOGG010000019.1:0-6953 GCA_046497085.1 Orrella sp. | reverse complement strand
CATGCCAGGCGGTCGCTTTGACATCACGTTGCAAGCAGCCACGCCGAGTGCCCATGGCACAGATAAGATTACTTTCATGGTTGCTGGACACGAAGGGGCTGCGCTGGCACCACTGAACAAGGTGGCCTCTGGGGGCGAACTCTCTAGGATCGCTCTGGCGCTATCCGTAGTGGCCAGCGAAAGCGCCCGTGTACCGACTTTGATTTTTGATGAGATCGACAGTGGGGTGAGCGGCGCCGTCGCAGAAAAAGTCGGGCAAATGCTTCGTTCGCTCGGACAGCGACATCAAGTGTTGTGTGTGACTCACTTGCCGCAAGTGGCGGCCTGCGGCAATCATCACCATCAGGTCGCTAAAGCCAAGTCATCTGATGACACAGTAACCTCAAGCGTGACGACTCTGGACGATAAAGCTCGCGTGCAAGCCATAGCAGAATTGTTAGGCGGTGCCAAGATCACAGCAACCACTCGTCACCATGCGCAAGAGCTACTCAATCAGCAAACAGCTTAAAAAAAGGCTTAAACAAACGGCTTAAATCTAGCCGCCCTTCTGACACTTTGCGCAAACACCGTATAAAACCATGGCATGACTCTCAAGGGTAAAGCCATGAGCGCTGGCCACCTTGTGTTGACGTTCCTCAATCTGGTCATCAGAAAATTCAGCCACATTTCCACAGTGCGTGCAGATCAAATGATCGTGATGGTCACCATCATTGAGCTCGAAGATGGCCTTCACACCATCGAATTGGCTTCTAGACAAAATGCCGGCCTGTTCAAATTGAGTCAGTACCCGGTATACGGTGGCCAACCCGATTTCAACTTTTTCAGCCAAAAGCGCCCGGTACACATCCTCAGCGCTTAAGTGCCGCTGATCTGATCGTCTAAAGATATCGAGCACCTTTAAACGAGGAAAAGTGGCCTTTAAGCCCACAGTTTTTAAATCACTTTGGTCGGTTTCAATTTCCACAAGCCCTCCTATATGAGTGCGGTCTGGCAACCTTTGCCCTATGATAGCGGTTTTAGTGGTTTCTAACACAGGGGTTCGTGTGCTGTTCCATCTCAACAAACGTCGGCTTCGCTGGGTCTTTGGCGCCATACTCGTGGCTGCACTCACCGCGGGGTGTGCCTCAAACCGCTGGGGATTCCCCTACAAGGTTGGTATGCAGCAAGGCAATTGGGTCACACAGCAACAGGTGGGCCTTCTTTACGAGGGCATGACCCGCGAGCAGGTGCGATTCGCGCTTGGCTCCCCAACACTCACAAGCGTTTTACACGCTGAACGCTGGGATTACCCTTATTTCTATAAGGCACCTAACGGAACAGTCGAAGAGCGCAATTTAGCGGTTTTCTTTGATGGTGGTACGTTGACTGAATGGCGGGGCGATGAACAACCAGAGCAACAGCCATTCCAAATTGCCAAAGATGAAGTTGAGAAATCCCAGTCTGAAGAAGATGAACTCAAACTTGAGCAGGAGCGTTTGAGCGGTCCAGACGGTGTTTTAGAGATAGAGCCCGAAATCGATTTCTCAACGGTCACGGACACCATGCCCAGCACAGACCCTGGCGCGCTCCCAGATGCACCAAACCAAACCCCAATCGAGCTCGAATAGGTTCGATTGCTTTTGTGAGATATTGAAATGAGAATTGCCGTTGCCGGTGCCAGTGGAAGAATGGGGCGCATGCTCATTGAAGCCATTCACCAAGAAACAGACCTAACGTTGACGGTGGCGCTTGATCAGTCCGGCAATCCCCAGGTCGGTCAAGACGCGGGCGCTTCACTTGGGATTCAGACTGGCGTTTTAATCAGCGACCAACTCGACCAATTGGCACAAGCCGACTGTCTGATTGACTTTACCCGGCCCGAGGGCTCGCTAGAACACCTAGCCGCATGCGTGGCTCACAACACCAAAATGGTGATTGGTACCACCGGGTTTGATGAGTCAGGAAAGGCAGCGATCGCACAGGCGGCTCAAAACATTGGCGTGGTTTTTGCGCCCAATATGAGTGTGGGTGTGAACGCCACTTTTAAGCTATTAGAGGTGGCCGCCCAGATCCTCAACAGCGGTTACGACGTCGAGGTATTTGAAGCCCACCATCGTCATAAAGTCGACGCCCCTTCTGGCACAGCCTTAAAAATGGGCGAAGTCGTCGCCCAGGCATGGGACAAATCGCTCGATGACGTGGCCACTTGGACCCGCCATGGACACACCGGTGCCCGCAACTCAGGAGACATTGGTTTCTCAGTGGTGAGGGGCGGCGACATCGTCGGCGATCATACGGTCATGTTTTGTGGGACAGGCGAGCGCATTGAAATCACTCATCGTTCAAGCTCACGCGCCACTTATGCTCAGGGTAGTTTGAGGGCGGCTCGATTTTTAAATACAAAAAACAGCGGGTTATTTGATATGCAAGCAGTGCTTGGTCTTTAGCAAGGTCAAACCCAGCAGTTTGGTTCGATCTCCAACCCAACGCCAAAAGTCTTAAACACATCGGTACGGATGGCATCGGCTAGCGCCAAAACATCAGCGGCACGGCCTGCGGAAATATTGACTAAAACCAATGCTTGACGCTCGTGAACTCCAACCGCCCCCATCCGCTTGCCCTTCCACCCGCATTGATCGATCAGCCATCCCGCGGCCAATTTATATTGGTCATTGGCTTGTGGGTACGCCACAAGTTGAGGATGGCGCTGCTTTAGCGTCTGGAAAGTCGTCGAACAGACCACTGGGTTCTTAAAAAAGCTGCCCACATTGGGAATATCGCTTGGGTCAGGCAACTTGTGGCGTCGCACGGCCACGACTTGATCGAACACCATTTGAGGGGTTACCTCAACCTCAGTGTCAGCTTCGCCTAGAGTCAAGGATCTTAAATCCGGATAGTCCAGTACGGCGCGCCAAGCCTGTCTTTTAGTCAACCGAAAGCACACACTTAAAATCAACAGCGAGCGCCCTTCAGTTTGCTTGAAAAGGCTGTCGCGGTAAGCAAAACGACATTCAGCGGCAGAAAGGTTACGCACATGACCTTGTTCGAAATCCCAGACCCTGACATGAGTGATGCACTGACTGACCTCAACACCATACGCGCCGATGTTTTGCACCGGCGCCGCACCAACAGAGCCAGGAATCAACGCCAAATTTTCTAGCCCGTGCCAACCGGCAGCTAAGGCGGTTTCAACCCAACCATGCCAAGACTGTCCAGCAGCCACCGACACCAGTACAGACGCCTCATCTTCCTCGATAAGGCGGATGCCTTTTAATGCCATCAAAACCACCCGGCCTAATAATCGTTCAGGCAAAACCAAATTACTGCCGCCCCCAATAGTCTTATAAGGATGTGCTGGCGACCATTTGGCTTGTAAAGCCGGCAATAACGACTCATCATCCAACACTAAGGCGTTGTCGGCCACACACGGCAACGCAAGCGTGTTGCCGATGGCACGCTCAAAAAATTCAGCATTAGGTGGGTTAGGCGTCTTGGTTGACATCAAGCGGTAAGATTTGTGCTAATATTTCGGTCTTCGCGATATAGTACTCGATGTCAGTCAGTACCTTGTTTGGCGGATTTTGCGGGAATAGCTCAGTTGGTAGAGCGCAACCTTGCCAAGGTTGAGGTCGCGAGTTCGAGACTCGTTTCCCGCTCCAAATTTTCTCAGGGGAAGCTGTGGCTTCCCCATTTAGTTTGTGACGGCGCAATGGCAGAGTGGTTATGCAGCGGATTGCAAATCCGTGAACGTCGGTTCGATTCCGGCTTGCGCCTCCAGCGGATGGGTGGGTGATTTGAGACAGGCTGCTTTGACATGACCACACCTACGCCTTCATCAAACGATGGTCATCAGTCACTATCACAGTCAAACTCAGCACAAACCTCACCCTCAGCCTCTCCCCCACCTTCCGACAGTCCGGTCCGTCAGATCACCCTGCGCATCTTTCTCAGTTTCGTGGCCGGTTACTTCATGTCTTATGCGTTGCGTTCGGTCAACGCCACCATTGCCCCCTTACTCGCGCAAGACCTTGGACTGACCGCTAGTTCACTGGGCTGGCTGTCTTCCGCTTATTTTTTGTCTTTCGCATCAGTGCAATGGTTCTTAGGAACATGGTTAGACAAGTATGGTGCTCGACGCACAGAATCCATTTTGTTGTGTACCGCTGCTACTGGCGCCGTTATTTTGGCGGTCAGCGACACCTTACTCGGCCTGTCCATCGGTCGAATCTTGATTGGTCTCGGTGTCGCCTCTTGCCTCATGGCGCCTTACTCATACTTCCGACGCTGCTTCGCACCGGAAAAACAAGCTCAGCTGGCCATGTGGATGTTGATTGGGGGCACGTCGGGGGCTTTGGCCGCCACGCAACCCACCTTGATCTTGGCCCAATGGATGGGTTGGCGAGAAGTGTTTTTACTATCGGCTGGCTTGCTCGCGCTCAGTGCGCTGGCTATTGCATGGTTTGTACCTGACACTGACCTTGAGATCGCCCGCGCTGACCGGCTCAAGACTGAGTCAGGCCAAAACCAAGCGCCAATGCGTTTGATCGAGCTGTTAAGCCACCCAACGATGTTGCGCATCATTCCCACCACAGTATTTTTCTCAGGCGGCTTCGTCGCGCTTCAATCACTTTGGGTTGGCCCGTGGCTTACCGACGTGTTGAAGCTGACCACGCAAGAAACGGGTCAAGCCCTGCTCTACTTCAATGCTGCTTTGCTCGGCGCCTATCTTTTGATGAGCTTCATTAGCCCAAAATTGGAAAAGCGAGGGTTTAATCTCGCTCGGCAAACACGATTAGGCTTCATGTGGTTTGTCGCAACCATGGCATTGGTCCTGGTGTGGCGAACCGAGTCAGCCTGGTGGGCGTGGCTTATCCTAGCGCCTGGTATGCCAGCGGTTATTCTCATGCAAACACAAACCGCGTTGATGTTTCCGAAAGCAATCGCCGGTCGCGTATTCACGACCTTTAACCTCATCATGTTCACGGGTGCATTTGCAGTGCAGTGGGGCGTGGGGCTATTGGTAGACCTCTTTATCTGGATGGGTGCCGCGCAAGATGATGGCATGTGGCTGGCGTTTGCCGCCTTACTGCTGTGCCAGATGGCCAGTTTATGGTGGTTCCTTTACAAAAAGCTCCCACCCGTTTCAGGAGTCAAACATGGATAAATCCGTTTTAGACGCCATAGCACGTTGGCCAGATGTGCCCGCCGTTTATGGTTGGTTATCGTTATCAGCAAGGGGGTTGTGGCGTCTGCACCCAGATGGAAAAGGCATGCATGGTGGTGCGGGTGAGGGTATTCAAAACACACAAATCCTGACCTTTATGGGGCGAAATTACACCTGTGACGAACAAGGGCAATGGTTCTTTCAAAACGGGCCACAGCGGGTTTTTGTGCGCATAGACGCCGCTCCGCTGATCGTGTCTGTGGACGATGCCACGGGCGCCTTGAACGCCCATACGGGTCAATCCATAGGTTCAGTCAACGCTTGGTATATCGATCCGGCAGGCGGGCTATTTTTGGATTCTGATCTCGGTCCAGGTCAAATCATCGACCGTGACTTGATGCGTTTGGCTGACCATTTGTTTACCCAAACCGGCGAATCTTTGCTGCAATGGTGGGCTACTTCGGCTGACTCAAGCGCCACGTTGGTCGACCCGAGCAACACATTTTCTGCCTGCCGTGAACCTGCGCCAGTGCATCGATTAACTGAGACAGATTCCATTGCCGACAAACTTGCCTTTGTGGCTAACCCCCTGCCCCCGGACAAGAAGGCGCAGGTGAGCTAGGTTCGTCTAGAATAGGTCACCATGGACAAAAGCCCCGATTTTTATTTTCCCGCACCGCGCCTGAGCAACTTTTGTGGCCAGTGTGGCACGCCAGTCACCCGCAAAACACCTCCCGGTGATAACCGAGAGCGTGATTTGTGTGAGCACTGCGGCGCGATCAACTACCAGAACCCCCGCTTGGTGGTCGGCACCCTACCCGTGTGGAACGACAAAGTGCTCTTATGCCTTCGTGCCATTGAGCCACGCGCCAACACCTGGACATTACCCGCGGGCTTTATGGAACTTGCCGAAACCACTGCGCAGGGCGCTTTGCGTGAAACCCGTGAAGAGGCTGGCGTTGAGGTTACTTTGGATAATCTGTACACAGTGATCGACATTCCCTTGGTCGACCAGGTACACGTCTACTTTTTAGCAACCGCTAACAACGGACAAGTGGATCCAGGCCCAGAAAGTCTTGATGCTCGCTATTACAGTCTTGATGAAATCCCTTGGGACAACCTTTCATTTCGCTCTGTATCAAGCACGCTTAAGCACTACATTGAAGACAAAAAATCAGGGCGCTTTGAAACTCGCTATTACTCGCTTGAGCCTAACCGCTGATTCTGTTTAAAGTCATTTTTCATGTCGCGTGAATTGGTTTGGATCCAGTCTCATGAACGACTGCCCGACGCATCCACTGCAATGACTGATCCGCCCGGCTTGGTGGCTGCTGGGTTGGATCTGAGCACCGCGCGGTTACAAGAGGCCTATCAAAAGGGCATCTTCCCTTGGTTTAGCGAGGGACAACCAGTCCTTTGGTGGAGCCCAGACCCGCGCATGGTGCTCTATACCGATGAATTGCACATCTCCCATTCGTTAAAAAAACGGCTGCGACAAGTACACAAGAACGTAGGCACAGACTCGCACGCGGGGTGGACTGTGACCACAGACTTGGCTTTCGAGTCAGTCATGCAAGGGTGTGCCCAACGAGGTACCGACACGCCGCAAGACACATGGATTAATCAAGCCATGCACCAGGCCTACAGCGACTGGCATCAGCTCGGCTTTGTGCACAGTATTGAGGTGTGGCATAACAAAGTACTCATCGGCGGACTTTACGGGGTCAGTTTGGGAACCATGTTTTTTGGTGAATCGATGTTTACTCGTGCCACCGACGCCTCAAAAGTCGCGCTGGTTTACTTGGTGCAC
>JAWOGG010000278.1:0-14797 GCA_046497085.1 Orrella sp. | reverse complement strand
GTCGATTCGTCGCTGCGCTTTGAATCTATCGGGTAGATGAGCATAGCTATAGAGAGCAATTCGCTCAGGGCGCCATGCCAATACCGTCTCTAAGGTGCGCCGCATGGTATGGACCGATTGCCACGGGAGTCCGTAGATCAAATCCATGTTGATCGATCGATATCCCAAACGCCTGGCCTCATTGAGCACGGCTTCAGTCACTTCAGGTGGCTGTATGCGGTTGATCGCCTTTTGAACGGTTGGGTCAACGTCTTGGACGCCCAAGCTCATGCGATTAAAGCCATACTCGGCCATTAGGGCCAACATACCGGACTCAATGGCTCTCGGATCGATTTCGACCGAGCACTCAGCATCCTCAGAAAAAGCAAACGCGCCATGCAACATCTTTAACAACCTCGACATCTGCGCGTACGTCAAAAACGTTGGGGTGCCACCGCCAAAGTGCAACTGGCTCACCACTGGTGTTTGGTTGAACAAGCCACGGATGAGGTCGATTTCTGTTTGCAAATCGTCAAGGTAGGCATCAGCCCTGTCCTTGTGCTTAGTCACGATTTTGTTACAAGCGCAGTAATAGCAAACCGTGTCACAAAACGGCACATGCACGTAAAGCGACAACGGCGTTTGTTCTTGGCCGGCGTCACGTTCACGCAAAGCAGCCACGTACTGCTTGCGCACCGAGCCTTCAACAAAACGATCGGCTGTCGGATAGGACGTATATCGCGGACCGCTGCCGTTGTGGCGGGCAATCAAAGCGGCATCAAATTCAAGCGGGGCTAAGTGTGCAAGTTCCATGATTCAACAGTAAGCGCACACGCCTAATCAGCCTAGGGGGCCAGCACCCGGCGACTTGATCTAGAACAAGTTTTTACCAAAAGCTAGGATAGTGGACTCAAGACCGACGTCAATACTCGCCCTAGCCGATGCCGCCATGCGTCAGTTCTGCAGAACACCAAACCCACAGTCTTATGAGAGACCATCGGTCTGAACAAAAAAATGGCGTCAAAGTGGCAGCTAAAGTAAACAAACGGCTGTACGCGCTTCACAGACTCAGCAAATCACGTAGAATGCTGTCTTGGTCGCCCGGGTGGTGAAATTGGTAGACACAGGAGACTTAAAATCTCCCGACCCTAATACGGTCGTACCGGTTCGATTCCGGTCCCGGGCACCACGGCTGGCAAGTCATTGATTTAAAACAATAATTTTGGACCTCTTTGCGCTTCCACCTTGGCTGGTTTGTAGGCGATCTCTGATTACCCTAATGGCGGAATACGTAGACACCTAGCATCACCATTGCAATTGTCTCTACCGCACCATTATTTCGTTGCCCGACACAAGACCGCTAACAATTAGGCTTAGCCAGATCAGTTACCGTCGTGGTTGACTCATGACCAGTGGGATGCCACCTCCTACCGAACAGGCTGTTCAATACACGGGCTTTCGTCAATCAATGGTGACAAACCCGCCTCGGTAATATCACCACCGCTCTCACCCGCCCACCGATCAGTGATGTAGTATCAGACAAGTTGCAGCGACAAGCGTTGTTAGCCTCAACGGAAAACTCTGGAATGACCACATCTAACGTTTAACTTTTTGTCTCTGCCGATGGCCTTTCTCGCTTGGAGGTGGCGCTTGACCACGACACCGTATGGCTAAGTCAGACGCAAATGGTCGCGAGATTCGACAAAGATATTAGAACGGTCGGCGAGCACATAAAAAATATCTATTCCGAGAAGGAGCTAGATAAAGACTCAACCATCCGGAATTTCGGGAGAGTTCGGCAGGAGGGCAATCGTGAGGTCACCCGCAACATTGATCATTACAATCTTGACGTCATTATTTCAGTCGGTTATCAGGTGAAATCCCTGCGTGGCGTGCAGTTTCGACAATGGGCTACTCGCACACTGAATAGTCACTGGCTATCAAAACAGATACAAAACTCAAAAATGTCAAAGATTGACAATTGTGGATACAATACGTCTATCTGATCAAACGGTTTTCACAGGGATTCTCGACATGGGTATGAATATCAATTTGACCCCTTATCTTGAGAGTATGGTAAGACAAAAAGTCGAGTCCGGTCTATACACGTCCGCCAGCGAAGTGCTACGTGAAGCGCTGCGTCTTATGGACGAGCAAGACCAACTGCGGGCAACTAAACTAGAGCAGTTACGGCAAGATATTCGTGCAGGGCTCGACAGTGGTGCTGCAACCACATGGGACCCCGCTCAGGTTAAGCGCGCTGGGCACAAAAGACGTCAAAGCGAGGCGTAACTTGACGCGTGTTGTTTATCGTCCGCTTGCTGGCAGTGACATATCGGATATTTGGGACTTCATCGCAGAAGACAGCGTTCTGCAAGCCGATTCATGGGTTGACAGCCTTGATGCAAAACTGCGCTTGCTGGCAACACAACCATTGATGGGGCGCTCTCGCGAGGAACTGTTCCCTGGCTTGCGTAGCCACCCGTTTGGTCGTTATGTAATTTTTTACATGCCACTATCTGATGGTGTCGATGTCATCAGGGTCATTCATTCAACTCGCGATCTCAACAGTATTTTTTAATGCTGATTGGCCGCCTAAAGCGCAGTCAGCTCGCGCTCACACACCCTAGATTAATCACAGTAAGGCAGGCTGACAATTGTTAGACGTTACCGCCAGACGAAACTTAGCGCACCGACACCCCGCACACCGGAACACGCTAACCGACCATGTCAACAGACCCTGATGTGACGACAAAATCAACACTATCTCAAACACGGTTACACAAGACCAATCTGACCTGCTTTTCCCGATTATCCCTGTTGCGCCCTGCTGACACCGAAGTGAAATTTTGTGTGGGGAAGATTGTTTTTTTCCCAACACACGCAAAGCCTTTATTCATGCGGCTTTTGTGTCCGGCCCCGGGCACCACGTCTAAGTCATTGATTTAAAAAATTTTTCATGCCCCGCCCACTGTGATGCGAAGGTATCCGTTAAACATATCAATCACTTAGACATGCGCAGGTTCGGCGTGTAGCTTGACACCAAGCGCTCGCACAACTTTTAAGATCGTGTCATATCGTGGCTTAGCGCCTTCACTGAGCGCTTTGTAGAGACTTTCACGTCCAAGACCGGTATCTCGGGCCATTTGAGTCATCCCGCGAGCGCGGGCAATGTTTCTGACAGCCAATAAAAGCATTTCGGGATTCGGATCTTCGAGTGCCATATTTAGATACTCGGCAATAGTCTCCTCATCTTCGAGAAACTCTGCTGCATCGAACGTCTTGGTTTTGGTGATCATCATCATTTCCCTTTTAGCAAACCACGCGCCAGTGCATCCTAAAAAAACACCCCGGCATCCACTAGACCAACTAGACTCGGTTATTCACTGCAAAAAACAGCAGTGCTGACCACCAAGATACGCACTTAACAGGTACAATTTAATTAACAAAACCCGCCAAGGCTATGCGCGAAAGCGCACCCTCAAACCGGCGGGTTACTTTTTTTAGCGCATTGAGTTCACAGAGAGCTAGTAGCGTAGCGCGCAAATGACCAAACCACCATTTAGTAAACCTGCGACCACCCATGCACAACAAGTGGAGTTACTTCGTGAGCGCGGCATGGTGTTCGACGACTTCGGCACGGCCGAGTTTTACCTTGAACACCTCAATTATTATCGACTTAGCGCCTACTGGCTTCCCTTCGAGGCTGACCACAAAACGCACCGTTTCCAACCTAACACCAGGTTCGAACGGGTTCTAAACCTATACGTATTTGACCGTGAGCTGCGCCTTTTAGTACTTGACGCCATTGAGCGAGTTGAAGTGTCCGTGCGCAGCCACTGGGCCTATCAAATGGCACATCGGCACGGCACGCATGCTCACCTCAATGCATCGATAGCTTTCAAGTATCACCTATGGCAACAGAACCTTGATAAGCTAGGTAGCGAAGTTAATCGCTCGGACGAGACCTTCATCAAGCATCTAAAAAATACCTATCAGGAGTCCTTGCCGCCTGTATGGGCCGTGTGCGAGGTCATGTCGTTGGGACTGCTCTCGCGCTGCTACAACAACTTGAAACCAATGCCTACTAGACGTGCCATCGCAAATGCCTACGGATTAGATGAGAAGGTGCTAGAGTCATGGCTACGTCATCTTTCACTGGTACGAAACACCTGTGCGCATCACAGCCGACTGTGGAACCGTGAGTTCACTATCACTCCTTTATTGCCACGTAACAAACCGCAGTGCTTATCTAACCAATTTAATTCGGGCTCTCGCAAACTCTACAACACACTCGTCTTGCTGCTGTATTGTATGGACTCAATCGCACCAGATCATCATTGGCGGACTTGGTTAAAGGAACTGATTGACAGGCACGAGATTCCTGTCACAGTCATGGGCTTTCTCGCCAATTGGAAATGCTTGCACATTTGGCAGGAGCCAGCAGCACACGGTGTTTAGGTCTATGCCTAGCGGATCATAAAAAACATTTCCAAATTGTATCTATAATAGATATTATTTGAAAATATAATGTTACATGAGAACCTCGGATTTACACCCTCCTCGCGTGTATAGGCGGGGAATAATTGCCAGCTTGCTGGACCAGTTGCAAGCGCGCGGCCGTCTCATCGCAAGCCTGCCCGATCTAACCGCCGAAAGCGGATTAAGCACCCTAGCAGTTAAGCGTCAAATCGAACATCTCGCCAACAGAGTGGTTCGACTACCGGGACGTCCTAGCTCCTATCTAATCGTGGCTCCCGAGCATCGCAAGCGAGGCGCGCCACCTATCGATTTTTGGCTCGCCGATTATTGCCGCGTACACGACAAGCCTTATTACGTCGGACTGTTATCTGCTGCCGCAATACACGGCTCAGCCCAACAAGCATTGCAACTGACACAAGTCATGACAAGCTCAGCTACACGAGCGTTCAGTGTTGGTAACGTGCATATCGAGTTTCACGTAAAACGACACCTTCTTGACACACCACTGACACCAATCCGAGGACTAGCGAGCCCTTTGGCAGTCAGCAGTCCTGAGGCGACTGCGCTGGACTTAATTGCTTTTCAGCATTGTGTTGGAGGTATCGCACGTGCGGCTGATGTCATTGCGGGCTTACTGCCCGCAATGACTAACGAGGGGTGGCACCGTGCGCTGAAGTGTGCGCCTCTACCCGTTCGACAAAGAACAGGCTACGTCCTCGAAACCCTTGGAGCAAAACGATTCGCCACAACCGCCCAGATCACTTTGCCACCAAAACTGCGGTCCGTACTTTTGCAGAATGCAACGCCGACGAGAGGCACTGATTTAGAGCCACCTTGGCAAGTCATTGACAATGTAGGACTGAAATAATGAGTGAAATCACGGTACTGACCTTGCAAGATGTTCTGACTCACCAGGATGCAGTGCAATGGCCCGAGTTGTACCAAGTAGAACAGGACCTACTGCTTAGCTTGGCGATGAACGCCATATTCAATGACAAGTTTCTCTGCGAGCAAGTTGCCATGCGTGGCGGCACCGTCCTGCACAAAGTACATCTGGCTCCCGCAGTACGTTATTCGGAAGACATTGACTTAGTAGCAATAGGCGAGCGCCCTGAGAAACACTTACAGAAAGCATTAATGAGGGTTTTGCGGCCGATACTCGGCAAAGAAAAATCATCAGCGTGGGCCTCTTTGCGACTAGCTGTTCGCAATGCAGCCAAACCATCTCGAATTTTGCGTTGTGTATTTAAGGTACCCAGTGTGGCAGCGCCTGGGCGTGAACTAACAATCGAAATCGAGGTGAATGTCTCAGAACGCAAGCCTCGATTTGAATTACAACATCTACCTTTCGCCTTCGGATTTCGAGGTGAGACCCTCAGCACGTCTATCGCATCCTTCAATATCAACGAAAGCCTCTGTTATCGTCATCGAGCGACTGCTTAATGAGTTACCACAACAAACTTAGAAGGTTCACTCTTGTTAACTGGCTGTCGGTGATCACTGCGATGACGCCACCCCTGCGCAACCATCATGCCCAGTAGCCAACCGGTAGTCACTGGTACGATCGAAAATTGAAAGCGCGCCAATATGGGTCTGACCGACCTGCTTTTCCCAATTATCCCTGTTGCGCCCTGCTGGCACCGAAGTGAAATTTTGCATGGGGAAAAATGTTTTCCCAACACCCGCAAAACGTTTATTAAAGCGGCTTTTGTGTCCGGCCCCGGGCACCACGCCTAAGATATTGATTTATAGATATTTATTTGGGGTTTGCCCATTCACAGAGGGATAAGCATCCTTTACACCCGATTCATGACTCACAACCGCACAGATCCAAAAAGACCCCAGATGGTTGTCGCTGTCATGCGCATTTGCTCAACGGTGATGCTGTCAGCCACTAACCCTGTTTGCGCCAAATCACCGCAACACCACTTGGCGCATAAGGCCATCGCAACTGCGCGCAAAACAGCAAAAGCCATCAGCGCCTTTTGAGCACCCCGTTACTTTTAGAACCGACAATACACCCTCAGGTGCTTTGTCGGTTCAGCGAAACTGATCTAAACAACACAACATATTGGGCATACTGGATAACATCCTGAGCACAGAGAATCTCCTTCATAAAATTAGCAATGCGCACGGTTGTGCGCTATATTGCACCAATAGTATGAATATTGGCTACTGACGCCTACACAGGAGGCTGCATCATGGGAACCGTACGCAAAACGATCACGCTGACTGACCAGCAGGACAACTGGGTCAAGGCTCAAATTAATGCTGGACACTACACCAACGACAGCGAGTACATCCGTGACCTTATCCGACGCGAGCAGGAACGCAGCGCTGAGATCGACGCGATTCGCAGTGCGCTGATCGACGGAGAAAACAGCGGCGAGCCACGTCGATTCGACGCTGCGGCGTTCAAGCAAAGGATGCTGGCCGCGCATGGCTGAATATCGCCTAAGCCCGGCGGCAGAGCGTGACCTGGAATCGATTTGGACCTACACAGCTCGGCAATGGGGCGTCGAGCAGGCCGATCGCTACACTGATTTTTTGACAACGGCCTTTGCCGAGTTGGCGGATTCACCCAAGACCGCACCGGCTTGTGATCATATCCGGCCGGGCTATCGGCGCTCGGGTGTCGAACGGCACATGATTTACTTGCGCGTGACCGACTACGGAATTGCCGTGATTCGTGTTCTGCATGACCGAATGGATGCCCCGCGTCATCTGTGATGTCCGGTTCGAGAGACATCTCGTGTACATCAAGGCTGTGCTCACCTACTGAGATTACGACAAAGGACCATGGAAATCATGAGTGCTATCGTCGATATAAAGCACCTGCTCACGGTCGGGAGGACACAACGCTACCGCTTGACCGACCTTGGTAAGACATTGCGTGCGTCAACGAAAGGGCAGGGTTGATTAAGCCAAGTCACGATCGAACTGACCTGCTTTTCCCGATTGCCCCTGTTGCGCCCTGCTGACACCGAAGTGAAATTTTGCATGGGGAACAAAAACCTTTCCCCAAACTCACGCAAAGCCAGTATTCATGCGGCTTTTGTGTCCGGCCCCGGGCACCACATCTTGCAACCATTTAATTTTATTGAAATTTTTAGTCCAATTTCAGTTTGACTGGCGCGGGTGATCCGCTCACAGCGAAGCCGGCTCAGCCGGTGATTCGATATAGAGTTACCGCTTGATCCTAAATGTTCGGTACAATCTTCTTTATGGAATCAAGAAAAAAGTCGGACTCAACTTATAAGAAGCCTAGCCTCGCCTCGGTTCGTCGTGCCGTTGCTAGCTCCACTGCTGTTGAAACCGGACAAAACATCCAAGTGCTCGAGCAAAAATTAAAAGACCCTACCAAGCGTCGTTTTGTAAACATCAAGTTGGCTACGTAGTTGCCGCCGAACTCCGACGCATAGCTAACCTCACACATTGTTTCATCAGTTCATAGTTCATCGCCATGCCCTGGTGGATTGCACTAATGTAGTCGTCTTTATTGGCATCCCAATAACTGTAATCCAAGGGCTCAAGGCCAGCTTGCACAGCCATTACATCTACCAATAAACGAGAGAGGCGACCGTTACCCTCCCGGAAAGGGTGGATCAGTATCAGCTCAACGTGGGTCACAGCAATCGCTTCGACTAAATATTCGCTGGACAAGTTAATGCATGGTGTCCAACGCTCAAGGCAATCCTTCTGAAACTGCGTCAGCAATGTTGGAATTTGTCCTGCCGCAGCGAATGCAAATCCCCCTTTGTACATGTTGACCGATCGCTCTTGTCCAGCCCAGTCGTAAACGTTACCTAACCAACGTAGATGCCAGGATTTGATATCTTCGATTGATAAAACACGATTTGGTAAATCTGTAAGAAGTACGCTCTCGTAAAGTTGGGCCAGCAATTCAAATTCCAGTTCATTCATCTCATCAAGAGAAAGGATGCCGACCCTGTTGCGTAAAACCAAGCCCCCTGAACCAGGTTGAAACTCACCCTCATCACCATGAACTGTGTAGCGACTCATCCCAAATGCCCCAGCCAAGTTCTTAGACAATAAAAATGAATTGCATCATACGTGAACTCTGTTCGCTGAAAGAAGCGGTAGCCACTTAGAACCCCGTCAGTGAAGTGGCGCTGGTCACTGCATTAACCTAGGCTACGGGGGATCATACGAGAAAAAGTAACCTGCTTTCCCCGATTATCCCTGTTACGCCCTGCTGACACCGAAGAGAAATTTTGCGTGGGGAACAAAACTTTTCCCAAACTCACGCAAAGCCAGTATTCATGCGGCTTTTGATTCCAGTCCCGTGCACCACGTTTAGAAGGCATATCAGCTCTGATTCATAGCCGTACGCCCCCCACATTACCCCATGACCTGCAAGTGCAACGCCACACCGGCTTATACTTGCGGCCTATTTTCGTCTCCCGCTTTAATGCTTAACATTTAACGCCTCTCGTTATAGAATATCAATGTCGATCAAGTCTTTCCGCTGCTCTGACACCAAAGCGCTTTACGGAGGCCAACACCCTAGACGATTCAAGCAAATTGGTGCTGTCGCTCAGCGAAAACTGCAGATGCTCGATAGTGCAGAGCAGCTTAAAGACCTGAGTTCACCACCCGGAAACCATCTTGAAAGCCTGAAAGGGGATCGACTGGGCCAATACAGCATCAGGATTAATAACCAATGGCGACTCTGCTTTGTATGGACTGACGCGGGTGCAGAAGAGGTGGAGATTGTCGATTACCACTAGGGCTTAAGGGGAAAAACCATGACGAATAATAAAATGCGGGCGATTCATCCCGGTGAGATTCTACGGGAAGAGTTTCTTGCCCCGCTTGGCATGTCAGCCAATGCGTTATCGATGGCTCTACGTGTACCAGCCCCAAGAGTAAATGACATCGTAAGAGAGCGTAGGGCAATAACGCCTGGTACGGCTCTTAGGTTGGCTCGCTACTTCGACACAACGCCTGAGTTCTGGCTGAATTTGCAAAGCACCTACGACCTCAAGCAAGCCGAGCAAGCACTCGGCCATATCATCCATCAGGAGGTCAGCCCGATGGCCGTGGCAGCTTGAAAGCACTAAACGCAGGCTTTCACGCCATTGACAATAGAATTCAACTTGAACTAGTTTTCCCGATTATCCCTGTTACGCCCTGCTGACACCGAAGCGAATTTTTGCGCGGGGAACAAATTAATTCCCCAAAATTGACGCATAGTCCTTATTCATCCGGCTTTTAGGTCTGGCCCCAGGCACCAGAATTTCGAGCAGACCCGGGCGCAATATAGTTGGCCAACCGTGATTTTCGGTCTAAAGAATCCTTCGATAGCCTGCAAGCAATTTGGTAGTCTGAACCAAACCGAATTCGTCTGTTCGAGACATCTATTGCCACTAAATCTATCTCTACGCTACGACTCGACCCTTTTGGTCGGTTCCAATAACCCAATTGCAAGCTCGAAAGTTCAAAGTCACCCTTTCCTTTGCGAGAGGATTCCAAATGAAGCTTCTTGATGAGTTCTTCAAATGCGAACCCCTCTAGTCGCATCAGCCTCGCACGGGCCAGATTTAGCACCAGTTCCAGAGGCTTTAGTCGTACAGCTTCACGTGCTGGTTTAGCAACCACCAACCACGCCTGTAAAAAATTATCCGCAAGGTAATACCGCGCATTTCGGCTTTTGCCATCAGAAAACAGGGGATTATTTGTGTCGGATTTGATCGCGCTTTATCTTCGGCCCAATTGACCTGCGAATCGGGGCATCAACGCTTGGTTCTCTCACCGAATAGAATGTTGACTAAGTCGGTTGTGCTGCCCACAACCTGACATTATTTTTTGTCATTCTTCAATAAACATCAGGGGACAACTCGAATGAGTGATCATTTTTACGAACCAAGCCAAGGCCATGGGCTGGCTCACAATCCATTTAAAGCCATCGTGGCACCGCGCCCGATTGGCTGGATTTCAAGCTGCAATGAAAAAGGTGAAGTCAACTTAGCGCCCTACAGCTTTTTTAACGGCTTAAATGATGATCCCCCGATGGTCATGTTCAGCACCACAGGAGAGCGTAAAGACAGCGTCAATAACATTGAGGCCACCGGTGAGTTCGTGGTGAACTTCGTTGGCATGCATCAGGCTAAACCGATGAACGAAACATCGGCAGCAGTGGCTAATGGTGTGAACGAATTCACCTTAACCGAGCTCGAATCAATACCATCGCGCTTGGTCAAACCACCCCGTGTGGCTGACGCGATTGCGTCGATGGAATGCAAACTTTGCCAAGTCTTACCTCTGACTGACCACAAGGGTCAGCCCGTAAAAGGCTGGGTCACCATCGGTGAGGTGGTTGGCATACATATCAATGAACGTTTTATTAAAGATGGATTGTTTGACATCACCTCTGCTCGCCCGATTGCACGCTGTGGTTATCGCGGCGACTATATCGAAGTCAAAGAGGTGTTTGAGATGTTCCGTCCCTCCTAAGGCGACAAGACCCTGTCTCATCTTGTGTGATGTCTTTGCTGTGCCGCTCACTGAGTGCGCGGCAAAGGCAGTGCAGTTTTATATCTCACCTGCTTTAACGTAAACGCCGAACGAATCTTTTCTATGCCTGGGATGGGCGTTAGCTGCTCTAAAATAAAATGCTCAAGCGCAGCAATATTGGCGACCGCCACCCGAATCAGGTAATCACTATCACCTGTCATTAAATAACACTCCATGACCTCATCATGCTCACTGATGCGCTGCTCAAAGGCGGCCAGTGCTTCCTTGTTTTGCGATCTGAGGCTGATGCTGATAAAGACATTCAAATCCAATCCAAGCGCTGCGGGATTGGCGATGGCCACATAGCGGTTGATCACGCCGGTGTTCTGCAACGCTCGGACCCGATTCAAGCAAGGCGAGGGACTCAAGTGCACCCGCTTGGCTAACTCGACATTAGACAGGCTGCCATCGTTTTGCAGTTCTTCTAATATCTTGAGATCAATGGCATCTAGTTTCATTTTGTACCGGTTTTGTAACTAAAAACAGTATTTTATTTTGTTATATGACTTAATTGCCGTTTATTCAAGATTAAATTTCGCGGATATGTGTCTAGAATTGTAGTCACTTGAACTCTTTTTCTGACACCCACCATGAACGCTCCTATCGATCCCCGCTTGAACCAATGGCTATTGCATGACGCCGATGCTGATCCCGCAGAAACGCAGGAATGGAGAGAGGCGTTGCTTTCAACGCTGGCGCACGGCGGACCTGACAGGGCACGCTTTCTGCTTGATGAACTGGCTCAACTGGCCCAATCGTTGCGCATTGGTTGGCAACCGCCTTTGTGTACTCCGTACATCAACACGATTGCCGTAGAAGAGCAACCGCCGTTTGAGGGTGACTTGGCCATCGAAGAGCGGCTAGCTGCCATCATGCGCTGGAATGCCCTAGCCATGGTCGTCAAAGCCAATCAAGCCTATGGCGAATTGGGCGGTCATATTGCCAGCTATGCCAGTGGTGCCGATCTGTTTGAAATTGGGTTCAACCACTTTTTTCATGGTCGGCAAGGCTTAGATGAAGGACAGAATCGTGGGGATTTGGTTTTTCTGCAACCGCACAGCGCGCCCGGCGTCTACGCCCGAGCTTTTTTAGAGGGACGGTTGAGCGAAGAAGACCTGACACATTACCGTCAAGAGATCACCGCTAACAAAAACGGTGCACAAGGGTTGTCAAGCTACCCTCACCCAACATTAATGCCCAACTTCTGGCAGTTTCCAACCGGCTCCATGGGCATCGGCCCGATCAGCTCTATCTATCACGCCCGCTTTATGCGCTATCTCAGTCACCGTAACGTACTGGACTGCAGCAACCGCAAAGTCTGGGGCATTTTTGGTGATGGCGAGATGGACGAACCCGAGTCCATGAGTGCCTTAACACTGGCAGCCAGAGAGGGGCTTGATAACTTGGTGTGGGTCGTGAACTGCAACTTGCAGCGTCTAGATGGGCCTGTGCGTGGTAATGGACGCATCATCGATGAATTGGAACGCCTCTTTAAAGGCGCGGGTTGGAATGTCATTAAATTGGTTTGGGGCAGCGACTGGGACGGCCTATTTGCCCGCGACACAGAAGACGCTTTGATCAAAGCCTTTGCCAATACCGTTGACGGCCAAATGCAGACCTTTGCCGCCAAGGATGGGCCTTACAATCGCGAGCACTTCTTCGGACAAAACGAAGCCCTGATCAAATTGGCTCAAGGCATGACTGATGAGCAAATCGACAGACTCAAACGTGGTGGGCACGACCTAGTCAAAATCTACGCCGCGTATGCTGTTGCTGCCAAACACACGGGGCAACCCACGGTCATCTTGGCCCAAACCAAAAAAGGCTATGGCATGGGCTCAGCGGGACAAGGCAAGATGACCACCCATAGCCAAAAGAAGCTAGAGCGCGAAGACCTGATCGCTTTTAGAAATCATTTCAACTTACCCCTGAGCGACGAACAAGCCGAATCACTGGCCTTTTACAAGCCAGCCGCTGACAGCGATGAAATGCGCTACTTGCATGCGCGACGTGAAGCATTGGGTGGTTATTTACCCATGCGTGACACCACCTGCAAGCCGGTTGAAATCCCACCGCTTGAGAAATACGGCCATTTCGCGCTTGCCGCCAACGGTAAAGAAATGAGCACCACCATGGCCTTTGTGAGATTGCTTGGACAACTGCTTAAAGATCGGACGCTCGGCCCGCGCATTGTGCCGATTGTGGCCGACGAAGCACGCACCTTCGGCATGGCTAATCTCTTTAAACAAGTTGGCATTTATTCCAGCGTCGGGCAACGCTATGCACCAGAAGACATAGGCTCAGTGCTCAGCTATCGCGAGGCCAACGAAGGTCAAATCTTAGAGGAAGGCATCTCGGAAGCGGGTGCCATGGCCAGTTGGACCGCGGCGGCAACAAGCTACAGCGTGCACGGTTTGGCCATGCTGCCCTTCTATATTTATTACTCGATGTTTGGCTTTCAACGCGTCGGTGATCAAATCTGGGCGGCGGCCGACCAATGTGCCCGCGGATTCCTGATTGGCGCCACCTCTGGTCGCACGACACTGGGCGGTGAAGGCTTACAACACCAAGACGGCACCAGCCATGTGATTGCGGCCACAATCCCCAACTGCAAAGCATACGACCCTGCATTTGCAGGCGAACTTGCCGTCATCATTGACCAAGGCATGCAAGACATGTTGGTGGATCAAAAGGATGTGTTCTACTACGTCACCGTGATGAACGAAAACTACCCACAGCCAACGATAGACGCCAACCATCGCGCGGCGATTCTGAAAGGCGGTTATCTGTTTCAACAATTGCCTGCACAACAACCAGCCACGTCTGGATCAGCTAACGCATCAGTCAGCTCACCAAACACCATCACATTGATGGGGTCAGGCGCTTTGTTAAACGAAACCATCAAAGCCGCCCACATGCTGAGCGAACAAGGCCATGACGTCGACATCTACAGCATCACCAGTTGGAGCGAATTGGCGCGCGACCAGGATGGGTACGTCAATGATTTGCTAGTCAGCAAGAGCGGTCCGATTATCGCGATCAGCGATTATGTCCGTGCCGTACCTGAGTCGATTCGCCAACACATGCCAAGTCACCGCCCTTACGTCACACTCGGTACCGATGGGTTTGGTCGCAGTGATACGCGCACAGCGTTGCGTGAGTTTTTTGGGGTTAGCGCCCAACAAATTGTCGATGTCGCCACATCTTCTTGTTATTGATGCCTGTGTGATGATGTCGGGGGTCCTGCGACCCCTGCTTCTCACGGTCGCCCGCGAAGGCTGGTTTGAACCTGTCTGGTCAGATCGCATTGGCTCGGAATGGCGTCGCAACGCCGCTCGCATCTGGTCAGTCGCAGCCGATTTGTTGGAACAAGAGTGGCGACAGATGCAGGACTCATTTCCCCACGCCAACAGCTCTGAATGGTCCAATCACGTCCTCACACCGTCCTGCGTTTCACCACCGCTCAAACACAGTGACCCCAAAGACTGGCACGTGGTGATGGCCGGTATTCAAGCCAAACAACGCTCACCCGATAGCGATGTGACAATCGTGACGTGGAACATCAAAGACTTCAGGCGTAGCGAACTTCGCAAACACGACTTGAACCTGATCGATCCCGATCGCTTACTTTGCCAGTGGTGGCATGCTCAACCCGAAGCTCTCGATAGTCATTTGCAACAAACCATCGCAACACTGATCGCAAATGGTCGGCGCGAAGCTGAGCCGCTAGACGTGTTTCTCAAGCGTGAGAGGCTCTTCAGATTGAAGAGCCTGTATGGCGCAAGACCTCATGCAGAAG
>JAWOGG010000146.1:0-8498 GCA_046497085.1 Orrella sp. | reverse complement strand
GCCTGCTGATTCATGGCACCCGGCAAAAGTCGTACCGCGGCATCAAGCATCGGCAAAAGCGCCAATTCGCCCCCAGACACCACAAAGTCGCCAAGTGACCACTGCTCATCCACGTGCTCGTCAATAAAGCGTTGGTCAACGCCTTCATAACGTCCACAGACGAACAGAGCACCAGCGCTTTCACTCAGGCGAGCGGCCGTGTTTTGGTCAAATGGCTTACCACCCGGGGCTAATAACACCACTGGCGCTTGTTCAAAGCCAGCACGCGCTCTGTCAGCGCGTGCTGCCGCCAAGGCCAAAGCCAAGGGTTGCGCCATCATCACCATGCCCGGCCCGCCTCCGTAGGGTCTGTCGTCGACGGTTCGATGCGGATCATCAACAAAATCACGTGGATTCCAGGCACTCAGTGCCCATAGGCCAAGCGCATGAGCACGCCCCGTTATACCCGAGCCAGTGATCAACTCAAAGCTTTCAGGGAATAGGGTCAAGATATCAATGCGCATGAGGTAAGAGTCACCCCTAGAAGTCGGCTGGCCAATGAGTAACGATTGAGCGCGCAGCCAAATCAACGGATGCGATGTGTGCACCCACGAACGGTATCAATGATGTCAAGGGCCGACCCTTGGCATCCAATTGATCCACCCAAATACCACTCTCTTCATCAAAACACTGGCGCTTGACTGATAGTATGGCGTGCGCCGGATTGTCTAGTATGTCCTGCACCACACCAAGACGAAGCACGTCACCGGATGCGTCTGTCATCACCACACATGACATCAGATCCACCCAATAGTATTCGTCAAGCTCTAGGCGTGGGAACAGTTGACGCGATACGAATATCGAATGCCCTTTAAGGGCATCGGATGCGTTGCGATCAGTGACCTCTTTGAGAGCGGCAAGAAACAGATTACCGTGCGGTTTTGCCCAAGAGACCGCAAAAGGTTGCGGCTTTGGCAAATGGCCAGAGTGGTCGGGCGAATTGAGGGGGCTAGCCGGACGGGCTAACCACCATTGCTTTGCGACCGACATGGCATCCGACTCGGCAGAGTACGGTTGGATTTTGACCCAGCCCCTGATGCCATGGCCGCCTGTGATACGACCGAGCTCAACAAGGTCATCTGGGACGTCGCTAGTTAGCGATTTCCCAGACAGAGGCTGTTTATTTTTTTGAGTGACGCTTTTGTCAGTTGCCATATGCGTCGTCAATACTGATCGCGAGAGTGGCTGGGGTCGACAATTAAAATCACCGCGCAGCCGCAACCCTCAAATCAATTTAAGCCTAGGCGGCTACTTTTGCCGAGTACTCTTTAACCAACCGAGCGACCGCTGGGGACAATTGTGCGCCCACGTTTTTCCAATGTTCAACGCGATCCATTGAGATGCGGATTTTCTCCTCATTCTCATTGGCCACGGGATTGTAAAAACCAACGCGCTCAATAAAGCGACCATCGCGACGATCGCGGGAATCTGTTGCAACTAGGCTGTAAAAAGGACGTCTCTTTGAGCCGCCGCGAGCCATACGAATGACCACCATAGGTAATCTCTTATAAAATGGGTAGGGAAAATGAACTAAGCCCGGAATTCTAGCATGGTTCAGGCCCGGCGTTGCAAGAAATGGTGTCCGACGTCTCCATCTTGCTCCTGCGATAGCAGCGGATTACCTGTTTGACGACAAAACGCCTGAAAATCGCGCTTCGCGTTGCGGTCTGTCGTAAGCACCTCCAGAACATCTCCCGGCTCTAAAGTCGACAACGCTTTCTTTGCTTTAAGTATAGGCAAAGGACAAGCCATCCCCTTGGCGTCGACCACAAGGGCTGGCGTGCCTTCAAACTTTGACTGTTCCTCGCTCATGCCTTGTCCTTGCTCTCGACCAACGGCGCAACTGAGGCCAATGCGGCTGATAGCTTGGAGACTTCTGTGCCGCCACCCATGGCCATATCGGCCCGGCCGCCACCCTTGCCACCAACCTGACTGGCCACATGAGCCACCACATCGCCTGCTTTAATAATGGACACCAAATCAGCGGTGACACCTGCCACTAGACTGATTTTCCCCTCTGCCGCACCAGCAAGCACCACCACAGCACTACCGAGTTTATCTTTCAACTGATCAACCATGCCACGAAGCGCTTTGGGATCCACACCTTCAACCTGTTTAACCAAGAGCTTGAAACCGGTGTTTGTTGTTATCGCCTGATCTGCCAATGCCGCACCCGCTCCCGCATTCAGCTTCGACTTGGCCTGCTCTAGGGCGCGTTCCGCGACTCTTAGCTGCTCCTGCAACTGAACCACTCGATCAGCCGCACCATCTACGGTTGACTTGACCAAGGCAGCAATCTGAGTTGCAGTGGCGTCGAGTTGTTGCGCCCAATGCAACACGTTGTCACCTGTGATGGCTTCAACACGACGCACACCGGCCGCCACACCCGATTCAGAGACGATTTTGAACAAACCAATATCACCCGTGCGTGACACGTGGGTGCCACCGCATAATTCCTTGGAAGTGCCAATATCTAAAACACGCACCTCATCGCCATACTTTTCGCCAAACAGAGCCATGGCGCCGTGCTTTATAGCGTCATCAAAGCTCATCACTTGTGCTTGGGTAGCGACGTTCGCCAAGATTTCCTGGTTAACGATTTCTTCAATTTGGAGGATTTGCGCTTCGGTCATGGCAGCATCATGAGAGAAGTCAAAACGCGTCTTGTCAGCATCCACCAAAGAGCCGCGTTGTTGAACATGCGCCCCAAGGACTTCTCGCAAGGCTTTGTGCATCAAATGTGTCGCAGAATGGTTACGAACAGTCTTGGCACGGCGCACCGTGTCAACTTGTGCCGTTAGTGAATCGCCGACAGACAGTCGGCCTTTCACGACCACGCCATGGTGCCCAAAAACCCCCACTTGAATTCGCTGTGTGTCTTCTACACGGAACTCGCATAGCCCATCGGTTGATTCAAGTGCACCAGCGTCACCCGCTTGGCCGCCCGACTCTGCGTAAAACGGTGTTTCGTTCAGAACCACGATCGCGTTCTGATCGACATCGACGTGATCGACAGGCGAACCATCTACATAAAGAGCCGTCACCGTGGCAGGAACACGCAAAACATCGTAGCCGCGAAAAACAGTCTCTTGACCGTCATACAACAAGCCGTCAGTGGTTTTGAAGCGGCCCGCCGCACGGGCCTGTTCACGTTGTCGGTCCATAGCCTGTTCAAAACCGACCAAATCGACCTCAACCTCTCTTTCGCGACAAATATCGGCCGTCAAATCAACAGGGAAACCGTAGGTGTCATACAGCATGAAAAGTGTCTGCCCATCCAGACGATCACCGGCCTTTAAGTCGCTGAGTGCGGCATCCAAAATACGCATGCCATTTTCCAAGGTTTCACCAAACCGCCACTCTTCTTGCTCCAACACTTTGGCCACTCGATCAGCATTAGATGCCAGTTCAGGAAACGCTTGACCCATTTGCTCAACGAGATCGCCGACCAGCCGAAAAAAGAACGGCTTTGATTGACCAAGCTTATAGCCGTGACGCAGCGCACGTCGGATAATGCGACGCAACACATAGCCCCGCCCTTCATTGCTTGGGATCACGCCATCCACCACTAAAAAGGCGCAGGCTCGAATGTGATCCGCAATCACTTTTAGAGAGTTGTTGTTGAGATCCTTGCAGCCGGTTTCTCGCGCGGCACTACGAATCAAAGATTCAAACAGATCAATCTCGTAGTTTGAATGCACATGCTGCAAAACCGCGGCAATTCGCTCAAGCCCCATGCCAGTATCTACGCACGGTTTAGGTAAAGGGTGCATTACTCCGTCGCTGTCGCGATCAAACTGCATAAACACCAAGTTCCAGATCTCGATGTAACGGTCGCCGTCTTCTTCTGGAGAACCAGGAGGACCGCCCCACACCTCCGGTCCATGGTCATAAAAGATCTCAGAACAAGGACCGCAAGGGCCCGTATCAGCCATTTGCCAAAAGTTGTCTGAGGCGTAAGGCGCGCCCTTGTTGTCGCCAATGCGAATAATTCGGTCGGCGGGCACACCCACTTGATCACGCCAAATCTCGTACGCTTCATCGTCCTCGTGATACACCGTGACCCACAGTTTCTCTTTAGGTATGGCGTACACATCAGTCAACAACGTCCAAGCGTAATGAATAGCGTCTTGCTTGAAATAATCACCAAAACTGAAGTTGCCCAGCATCTCAAAAAAAGTGTGATGTCTTGCGGTATATCCCACATTTTCTAAATCGTTATGCTTGCCACCCGCACGGACACTGCGCTGAGAGCTAGTGGCGCGTGTGTATTGGCGAGTTTCTTGACCTGTAAAAACATCTTTAAACTGCACCATGCCCGAGTTGGTAAAAAGCAACGTCGGATCATTGCCGGGCACAAGCGATGACGAAGGCACGATTGTGTGCCCTTTCGATTCAAAAAACTGCAGGAACTTCTGACGAATCTCTGAGACTTTCATGGATGCTTCGCTACAAAGGGGTGATCGTTGATTATAGAGCTTAGCTTTTTTCGCAAATATAGCCCTTGGTAATCGGTATACCCGCCACAGAACCGGTCATCTGGCCGACCAGACGCGGCAGGTAAGAGTCAGGACAACGGCACGGGGCTGAGGCCGGAGGCCGCAAAATCGGTTTTAACAAGCCTGACTCTCGCCAATAAGGCATCAATATATGCTCCGGAGGAGGCGGCAAGCAAGATCGCCCTGTCAATCGCCGTGCTGTTTGACTCTGGCGTTGTTGTACGGTTGGCAGCTGCCAACGGGCTTGACGACAAATAAAAAGCTGCTGATCAGACGAGCGCAAAAGCAGCCCTTCGGGCGCACAAGCAGTATCGATTTTGGCCCCCTCCCCCAAAAGTAACCCTTGGGAAACAGCCAATTGCCCACGCACCGACAGCTGTCCATCGACCTCTAACCCTCCAGACAAATGAACAGGACGGTCTTCCTGCAATCGTACGTATGGTGGTAACACATCGCTACGCCACACCACCAACCCGACGGTTCCTAGTGGCCACTGACTGTCCACACCAAAAGCCCCGCCTTGCAATCGCTGTGGACTTAACGTGGTGACCGCCAATCCTCGACCCTTTAGTGCCAACAACAGATCAGCCCCTGCGTTTGCCCTTCGCGACGCCTGCCAGTCTTCGGGGGGCAATGCCAATAACAATAACGCCGTCGGACAAACACTGTTCTGACAATCGCCATCTGTTGTGATTCGATGTATCAACATTCGAAACGCAAGCGGCGGCTTGGACGCAAAACCTGAAAACAAAAACCCCGTCTGTTGCAAGCGCTGTTGCCAATCCTCGACTGATGCCGGAGGATCTTGTGCCAGCAAGTCAGCAATCGGCTCACCCTTGGTTGTCTGCGTCTCTACGGCCTTTTGCATCGCCTCCGATAACGTCAACATCCAGTGCCCCAATCCTTCAAGAGCCGCTTGCTCGGCACGCGCCATCCATTTGTCGCTACCCCAGATGACTGCTAATAGCACTAAGGTAGCGACCACCAACCACTCAAGCAGTGCTTGGCCGCGCTGCGCGGCTCGTGGTTTGGCTCTTGTTTGGGCTACTGGCACCGCGTTGCATGGCCTCCCCTTTGGGCACCACCGACGCTCGCTCACTGGAAGGTAAAGACAAACCGGTTGCTATCGCCTGGCGCGCATTGCGAATCAGCCAGAACCGGTTGGTATTGCATAGGTGGACTGAGGAATGCGTTCTTAACCTCAACCAGACCACCATTACCTGAGACCTTGATGACACTAGCCATGCGTTGCATGGCAGTCATCAACATGGGGCAGGCCGCGTGATTGACGTGCGCAAGGGTCAGGCGAAATGCAGAGCCTTGTGATTGACCTGGCACGGTATCGGACTGAACCATGATCGTCCCGTTTTCACCCTTGCCCTGGCCACCAATGCCATGGGCCACATCGGCTGTCGGACTAGCGCCCCGCACTGAAACAACTGACCCGTCACGCATGCCGTTGACCAAAGCGCGCTGATCGATGCCGGCATAAGGCGTGGCACCCCCACCAATCGCAGCGACTTTCATTCGTGACACGAACCGCTGCATATCTGTGGCCACTTTGGGTACCTTGTTTTCAATCACATAGGTTTGCAACGCCGGCACCCCAATAATGGACAAAATCACCATCAACGCAGTCACAATCGACACTTCCACCAAAGAAAACCCGCTCTGCTGATGACGCTTGCCGTACAGACCACCCTGACTCATTGAGTCTGTGGCCCTCTTTCTCTCTTGCTTTTCCTGCCACACTACTTGATTACTCGTTGACGCTATGACTTTCAAAACCGCTCCTTTCTTGTATTGGGGTCACCCCCATTGATTGACCGTCGACTCTTTTTTTAGGGTGGCTTAAGACCCATACACCAAGGTCAAGGCACGCCGCATTTCCTCAATGACTTCAATGTGCCAAACCCCGACTGCAAAAACCGTTCCCACGGCCATAATCAACAACAGCCAGCGCCACCACACAGCTTGTCTAGCGATCGTGGCCGTCAATTGCTCGCCGATCTGTGAGGAGGCCACTGTCAAACCTTCCGATAGGCCTCGCACTCGGATCACGTCGATCAGACACCAGCGAGCCTGCTCGCCGATAAGTCCCGTATCCAAAGCATCAAGGGAATCTAAACCACTGTCGATCTGGCTCATCATTTGTTGCAAATGCCAACCGACCCAAGGATTGGCACAAGATTGCTGCGCCACTAAAACCCCACGCAGAGTCACTCCTCGCAGCTCAAGCGAACGCAATAATGTCGATGTCATCGTTAAAAATTGAATGGCTTGCATATCTCGATAAAGACGCCACGGACCAAACCGATCCAAGCGTCTGCGCACAGGACCCACTAGATGGGCGAATGACCAAATCCAAGCGTATAGAGATAGGCCGACAAATCCAAACAAAGGCCAACCGTAGTGACTTAGCCAAACCGTCCAGTCAATTAAGCGTTGCGTTTGAGTGCCATAGAGCGTGACCGGCACAACAGAAAAAGCCTGGGTCAACTTAGGCGCTGCATAGAGAGGCAAAAGCATCACCGTTGCCATTGCCACGCCTAAGGCGACCAAACCTGTGGCAATGGTTTGCCAAAAGTGCCGAGTGCTTTTCTGGGTCAATCGAATCTGCTCGGCCAACGCTTGCAGCGTCAATAGCAAAGCGGGTTGCCCAGCGGACTGGGCCACGCTCAGACAGTGCAGCTCTCGCATTGGTAAGCAACCTTGCCAAGTTTGGGCCAAATCGCCCCCACAAGCAGGAAATCGATGCGCCCACCAAGCGGCCAAGCGACCACGGGCAGTGCGAAGATCATGGCGCTGCGCATCCTGCTGAAAAATATCGAGCAATGTTCGATCAGCGGCCGTTTGGTTCAAATACTGGGCTAAAAATTCATAGTAATCGGCACGTTTCCTTCGAAAACACCAGGCCGCCCAAGTAATGGCCCACGGTTGGTGCGCCGCCATCATCGGATCGCCCCAAAACGACATTCAAAATCCCGCGGATCAAGAACCCCCTGCGACAGACAATCGATAGCCCGACTGCGAACCGGCAGATAATGGTTGAGTTCACAAACACCCTCATGAAGAAGGCTTGACTGCCACTTAGCGACTTGTTCGCTGAGTCCACGTTTGGCAATCGAAGCAAAGAACACCGACTCAGCAGCTGGCTCAATCATCTCTGCGAGCATCAAACGCCCCGAATACCCTGAATATCCTGAATGCCCTGCCAAGGACTCATTAACGGTGAACTGACAGTGTGGGCAACCCTCAAGACGTCGAAACCGCACCTGCGTCGGATCCACGTCGGTGGCCCGTACAACTCTCGACCACCATTGTTCAAACCACTGTCGCGAACGATGACGACCAAGTGCGCACGATGTTTGCGTTTGGGACAACCACTGGTCTAAAGGCAAGGCGCAAGAGGTGCATAATTTGGGCAATAAGGCTTGGTACACCAACAATTTGATCACCCCTGGCATGGCGGCCAGTGAGGGTGGCATTCCAATCATGGCACTAGTCAAACGCAACATGATTTGAAAGACTGAACTCGCGTGTAACGTGGTGTAAACACTGATACCTGACAGGACCAAGTCAACCAACGCTTGACCTCCCGTGCGATCTCGGATTTCACCAATCAAAACGTCGTGCACTGCACTGCGTTTGATGGTCTTGAGTTTGCCTGCCAAGTCTCGCCCGTCCGAGTGCTCCTCAAGACTGGCGACTAAACACTGCAGCGCATTCTCAATCACATACTCAACCGGATCTTCCAGTGTGATGACCTTACGACAACGGGGAATGGTCCGCACGAGAGACGCTAGGGTCGTCGACTTACCTGAGCCAACCATTCCGGCCAAAATCACAGCCCCACCGTCACCGCTAGTCGCACGCTCGAGCATGGCCAACTGTTCGGGCGGATAGCCGAGTTCGCCCAATTCAGGCACACGAACTCGTGCCTTAGGATTCAAAATTCGT
>JAWOGG010000049.1:0-28686 GCA_046497085.1 Orrella sp. | reverse complement strand
TATATTGTTCCTGTAGACTTCCATTACTAAAAAGAAAGTAGGCAAATAATGAATCTAAATGGAAATTACTCACTTGACGATGTCAAAGCCGCTGCCCATCCGAGCAAACTCTTCAATGATGGCCAAGTTTGAGTTGGCCTTCATGCCATAACAAACCAGTACATTGCGCGTGCCAATCGCCTCAGCATAACTTTGCCAGGCAGCCCTTAACGCGGCACGCGAATAGACATAGAGTGGCGTACTGAAATCGCGGACGAGGTTGCTCAAAGGCAGCGACTCAACAAACAGCTCTCCCTCTTTGTAATGGAAGAAAGGCGCGCCGGCGGGCAAAGGGGGTTGTTGATGGTTTTGTGTGGGCATGGTCGACATTCTTGGGTTAAAGCTATTCAATAACTATAAGGTTGGGTTCAAGTGGTGGATCCAACGACTCGTTTGTTTGCAACGACTCGTTCGGCGCATCAGACGTTTCGAGAGAATCGTCGGCATTTGAGTTGCGCTGCTCAGTCTGCTCGCCTAAAGTGTCTGGCGGAGGCGGTAAATACAAAGGCCCCTTGTAACCACAGCCCACAAGTAGAGAAACACCAAACAAGGCACTAATCGTACCCATGATCACCCGGTGACGGGCTTTACAAAAAACGGTGCGAAGCGTGACCACAAGTAGCTCCTGAGGACAAAAAAAACATGAAAATGACAGAAACAGCGTTTGACGATCGCGTCAGCAAAATCCTTGAAAAGGTCGAAACGCACGCGGACCACTGGTTTGAAGTACTCGATGTTGATGTCGACACCAAGCGAGAAGCCAACGTGCTGAACCTGCTGTTTGACAACAAAACGCCAGTAGTGATTAACAGCCAAGCCCCTTTGCAGGAAATCTGGGTGGCTGCGCCTAGCGGCGGGTTTCATTACGGATTTGATGGCTCTGACTGGAAAGACACTCGAGGCGGGCCCAACCTGCCTGAAGCCTTGTCGATCATCTTTACTGACATCACGGGACACTCGGTCACAATCGAGATCTAAGGCCCCAACCATCAATCGGTAGCCGGCATCAACGCATTTGATGAGTCGTCGCCCATACCAGGAAGGGAATCGAGCAGATCCTCGATCGAGTCTTTCTTCTCGTCAAGACCAACCCTAGAGATCGCATCCTCTGGTGGATATTCCGCAAAGTACATCGCCCCACCGTCCACAATCAATCCGCTCGGTGGGGGTTGACGCTTTTGTTCGGGAAAGCGCTCTAGCGCTTTTTCCATATAACCCAACCAAATCGGAAGCGCCGCGCCACCGCCAGTCTCGCGACTACCTAGCGAGGTGGGCTTATCAAACCCTAACCATGCCACGCCCACTAAGCCAGGCGTATAACCGGCAAACCAAGCGTCAACCGAGTCGTTGGTGGTGCCTGTCTTACCCCCTAGGTCGCCGCGCTTGAGTGCTCGGCCAGCGCGGGCTGCCGTGCCATATTGAGCCACACCGCGCAACATGTCGTCCATCACATAGGCCGTTCTTGGGTCAATGACACGGGCTGACACGTCACCTGCAACGGTTGGCTTGGCACGCATGAGTACCTCGCCCTCTGCGTCGGTGACGTAGTCAATCAAAAATGGCGTGACGCGATAACCACCATTGGCAAATACTGAGAATGCGCTGGCCATTTGCAATGGCGTCACGGCGCCAGACCCGAGGGCCATGGGCAAGAACGGCGGGTGCTTTTCGGCTTGAAACCCAAAGCGAGTGATGTAGTCCTGAACGTACTGAGGGCTAATCGCTTGCAGTATACGTATCGAGACCATATTGCGCGATTTAGCCAAAGCTTGGCGCATGGTCAACGACTCATCGTACTGGTTGCCGTAATTTTTGGGCTTCCATTCTTTGCCAGAGCCCGTTTGCTCTTCCGTCAAAACGAAAGGCTGATCCGAGATCAACGTGGTTGGTGTCAACCCGCGCTCAAGAGCCGCTGCATAGATAAATGGTTTAAAGGAAGACCCAGGTTGTCGCCAGGCTTGGGTGGCACGATTGAATTTACCTCTAAAGAAATTCAAACCACCCACCATTGATTTGATCGCGCCGTCTTGCGGTGTGACAGAAATCATCGCCGCCTGAACATCAGGAATATTTAAGATTTCCCAACCATCCTCTTCGCGCTGATTGATAGTCACCACCGAGCCCCTGCGCATGCGCATGTCATCGCTTGCTCTGGGGGTGAGTGAACGTGCCACAACGGCGAGCGTTTTTTTGTCATCAATGGTGATGATCTCTTCGCTAGACCTAGCAACAGTCACCGATGTCGGACTCGCTTCAAGCACGACGGCCGTCTGAAATCCAACCGCATCTGGATACTCTTCGATGACTTCATCCACGAAGGCGTCAAATGCCTGAGGGTCGTTTTCCAGACCGGTTGGCAGCTCACGCTGCGCAACCGGCCCGGGATACTTAGCCCGACGCGTGTATTGCAAAACACCATCTCTTAACGACTGCCAAGCCCACTCTTGGTCTTTGGACTCGACGGTGGTGTACACATTCAAGCCACGTGAATAAATCTCGTCGTCATACAAAGTAAACATCAGCCGGCGCGCCAGCTCGGCCACGTACTCACCGTGAACCGCGTAACCGCCAGCAGGCGTGCCTTTACCGGACTGAAGCACAATCGGTTGATTAATAGCAGTGTCGTATTCTTGCTCTGTGATGTAACCAAGTGATTTCATCCGTCCAAGCACATAGCCTTGGCGCGCGACTGCCCGAGGCATATTACTTATCGGATTAAATCGCGATGGTGCTTTAGGCACACCCGCCAACATCGCCGCTTCGGCAATTGTTAAGTCTTTCACCGGTTTACCGAAATAAGTCCGGCTAGCCGCTGCAAATCCATAAGCACGGCGCCCAAGATAAATCTGGTTCAAATAAAGCTCAAGGATCTGGTCTTTGCTAAGACTCGATTCGATTTTGTAGGTCAGCAAGAGCTCATAAAACTTTCTGGTGTAGGTTTTTTCAGACGAAAGATAAAAATTTCTAGCCACCTGCATGGTGATGGTGCTGGCACCCTGCGTCTTCGACATGGCCGATATATTGGCCAAACCAGCACGCGCCACCCCCATCCAGTCCACACCGCCGTGTTGATAAAAGCGATCGTCCTCGGCAGATAGGACCGCTGACTTCAGCACATCCGGAAACTCATTGAAACGCAACACGTTGCGCCGCTCTTCGCCAAATTCGCCGATGAGGACTTTATCGGCTGTAAAGACGCGCAGCGGCACCCGTGGACGATAATCGGTCATCGCACTTAAGTCCGGCAAATTTGGCCAAGCGATTGACAATGCAATCACCAATAGCAGTACACCGCTTACCGCCAAGCCCGCGCCAAGGACAAATAGTTTCAAAAAGAAACGTACTATCCAAGGGCTACTGGCACCCGATGCCGAAGGGGCTTTATCTTGCCCGCGAGAAGAATTTTTACTCATAAGTTCAGAATTTTACGCCGGCTGAGCCGTCAATGGGATAATAAGAGCATGAAAAGTCTCACTTCCTCGGTTATCTTGATTGGTATGCCAGGCTCAGGTAAAACCACCATCGGTAAAAGCTTGGCGCGCCTATTGCATATGCCCTTTGTTGATCTTGACCACCAAATCGAAGAAAGGTGCGGTGTAAAAATCCCAATCATCTTTGAAATCGAAGGTGAAGAAGGGTTCCGTAAACGCGAAACCTCTGTCCTGCAGGAAGTCATGGATAGCGGCAAAATAGTGCTTGCCACCGGTGGGGGCGCTGTCTTGTCACCCACTAACCGGACATTGCTGTCTCAGGCAGGCCAGGTTGTTTACCTCAAGGCATCAGTGGAGGACCTGCACCGACGCACCAGCAAGGATCGAAATAGGCCCTTGCTTGCGGGAGTTGACCCCAAACAACGCCTAAGAGAATTGCTTGAACAACGTGCCTCACTATATGAATCAATGGCGGACATCACCATTGAGACCGGCGTGGCCAGTGTCTCCTCTGTCATACAAAAAATCGCCCAGCGTGTATCAGCAAGCCAGGATCCCAAATGAATGAAAGCACCGTAACTGTTGTTGAAGATATTGTCACCGTCAACACTGAAAGCGGCCAATACCCGATTCATATCGGCGCCGGCCAACTTTCAAAAATAGCTTCCCGCATACCAACCAATGCAACCGCCGTGGTCATTGTCACAAACCCCACCATCGACAATCTGTATGGTGAGCAGGTCAAGCACGCGTTGACTGAACTCGCGATCCCTGTGAGTGTTGTGACGCTGCCAGACGGCGAGTCGTACAAAGACATGGCAACACTGACCAAGATTTTTGATCACATGCTCGCGGCAAAGCTTGATCGACGGTGCGTCATCATCGCGCTAGGCGGTGGTGTTGTTGGCGATATGGCGGGATTCGCGGCCGCGGTCTACATGCGCGGCATTCGATTCATCCAAGTCCCGACCACCCTTTTGGCTCAGGTCGACTCATCGGTTGGTGGCAAAACCGCCGTGAATCATCCTTTAGGCAAGAACATGATCGGCGCGTTTTACCAGCCGATTTCGGTGGAGATTGACACGACAGTGCTCTCTAGCCTGCCCGATCGTGAAATAAGCGCCGGTTTGGCTGAAGTAATTAAGTACGGTCTGATCATGGACGAGGATTTTTTCACGTGGTGTGAAGACAACGCGGCTGGCCTGCGGCAACGCGATCCTAAGCTTTTGACCGAAGCCATTCGTAGATCCTGCGAATTCAAAGCACAAGTGGTGTCACAAGATGAACGTGAGGGCGGCGTGCGAGCGACCTTGAATCTCGGGCACACCTTCGGACATGCCATTGAAGCCGGTCTTGGTTATGGACAGTGGTTACACGGTGAAGCCGTTGGTTGCGGACTTCTTTTGGCAGCGGCCTTATCTGAAAAAGTCTGTGGTCTTCCTAGCGAATCTGTCGCACGCGTTGAAAAGCTGGTATCAGCCATTGGCTGCCCGACCAGAGCGCCTTCGCTAGACGGGTTTGAACAATGGGTAAACCTCATGCGCGGCGACAAGAAGACACAGGGTGGAGAAATCAAATTTGTTTTGATGCCAAAAATCGGCCAATCCATCGTGAGTAGCGCGCCCATGCAAGCCGTCCAAGCTGTCATCGAGGCTTACACCCAAGACCCCGCGGTCACCCGCGCCTCACACACCACCAGCCTATGAGCGACATCCAGTTTTCACGCGCGCCCTACGCATGTGACCCCAACACCACCAAAGGTCGTCGCTTCACAGAACCCGCGCCCGGCAATCGCAGTGAGTTCCAGCGCGATCGTGACCGCATCATCCATGCCAACGCCTTTCGCCGACTGGCCTACAAGACCCAAGTGTTTGTTAATCACGAGGGAGATTGGTTTCGAACACGGCTGACACACAGCCTTGAAGTGGCTCAAATTGCCCGTGTTATTGCACGTAGCCTTGGTCTAGATGAGGACCTGACCGAGGCAATCGCTCTGGCTCATGACCTAGGACACACGCCATTTGGTCATGCGGGTCAAGACGAACTTAACCGCTGCATGAAAACACTCGCCCCAGAGACGGGCGGGTTTGAGCATAATCTGCAAAGTCTGAGGGTCGTCGACGAACTGGAAGAACGTTATCCAGACTTTAATGGCCTGAACCTTTGTTTTGAGACCCGCGAGGGGATTTTGAAACACTGTTCCTTGGCTAACGCCCGTGAGTTGGGCGACGTTGGGCAAAGATTCCTAGATCGCACCGAACCGTCGCTTGAAGCTCAGTTGGCCAACTTGGCAGATGAAATCGCCTATAACAATCACGATATTGACGATGGTTTGCGCTCTGGCTTAATTACCTTGCCCCAGATGCGTGAGGTGCCTATATTCGCGGAACATTTTGACCGCGTAACCAAGACGCGGCCTGACTTACCAGAGCGCCGAGCAATCGCTGAAACCATTCGCCAGATGATCAACACGCTGATCATGGATGTCACTCAAACCACGCTCAAACGACTAGAACAATCGCAACCAAAGAGCGTTGAGGATGTGCGCAGCAGCCCGTCGATGGTGGCGTTTTCTGATGACATGCGACAGCAGGCAAACGACTTAAAAGCCTTTTTACTGAAAGAGCTCTACCGGCATTACCAAGTGACCCGCATGACCAACAAAGCCCGTCGAATCGTACGCTGCCTTTTTGAGGCTTTTCTAGACGACCCTGCTTTGTTACCCCCCGCATATCGCCGAGCCGATCAAAACGCGCAAGCGCGTGCCATCTCTGACTACATTGCAGCAATGACCGACCGCTTCGCTATCGTCGAGTACGGTCGGGTTTTCAAGATGGATGAGACGTTCTAGACTGACCGTTGGGATACGTGTAGAGCCCAAAATAATGCGTCGTTGTGTCTCAACGACCGCTCTTAGGAGGATCACATGAAGAACCCCTTACCCACGCTGGCGTTAAGTATCGCCATACTTTCACCCTCTGCGATGATTGCCGCTGAGACCAACAAAGACGGCCCCGATCTAGTGCTATCCATCGCCCAGACCTGCGAACCGATCTCTAAGGGAGGGCGCTGCTCTCTGGAATTTGTACAGACACTGAGTGGGCAACCTGTCGCAGGAGACGTGCAACAGCAATGCGCACCGGGTTGGTTAGCGCACATCACGGCTATGCGCGGTAGCGTGGAAAAAGGAGGCATAAATCGTGGCCAAGCCGTGGTTTGCGGCTATCCAACGCCTCAAGAGGCGATTAGAGGCCTGATGATTGCCTGCGATAAAGAAACACAGGGTATTTGCAGCGATGCCAACGACGTTAACGTGCAATGGGCGTATTGGTCGCCAGAGCTGAGTCAAATCCAAGCGTTAGCCCGGAATCAGTCGTTGGCATTGTCAAACCTCCCAAAATCGACACGTTGTATGTCGCCAGTGCCTTTACAGGAATCAAGCTCATGCCCACCCCAAGCGGCAGTGACTTTGCGCCAATCAGGACTCCGTTAACCGCCATACCAAAAGGTGATCTACGAAGCTGCTCTTAAGGTCCGATTTAACAGCGGCCCTAAATACGATCCGGTATGGCTTGAAGACTCGGCTGCAACTTTTTCAGGTGTGCCTTGTGCGACGACATAACCGCCGCCATCGCCACCTTCAGGCCCCATATCCACCACCCAGTCTGCGGTTTTGATGACGTCAAGGTTGTGCTCAATCACCACCACAGTATTGCCTGCATCTACCAACTGATTCAAGACGGAGAGGAGTAGCGAAATGTCGTGAAAGTGCAGTCCGGTGGTGGGTTCATCCAGAATGTAAAGGGTGCTGCCCGTGCCGCGTTTAGACAATTCTTGCGACAGTTTGACACGTTGCGCCTCACCACCTGAGAGCGTGGTCGCACTCTGTCCGAGCCGCAAATACGACAAGCCGACATCCATCAACGTTTGTAGCCGTCTCGCTACCGCGGGCACCGCCTCAAAGTATGGAATCGACTGCTCAACCGTCATATTGAGCACTTCGTGAATATTTCTGCCTCGGTATCGAATCTCAAGTGTTTCACGGTTATAGCGTTTGCCATGACAGACGTCGCAAGCCACATACATGTCGGGCAGAAAGTGCATCTCCACCTTCACCACACCATCGCCCTGACAAGCTTCACAGCGACCGCCCTTAACGTTAAAACTAAAGCGTCCAGGGTCATAACCGCGCGCACGCGCCTCAGGCACTCCAGAGAACAGCTCTCTAATCGGTGAGAACAAACCCGTGTAGGTTGCTGGATTGCTACGTGGTGTGCGCCCAATGGGACTTTGGTCAACGCTAATTACCTTGTCAAACAAATCCTCACCAGTCATGGACTCGTAGGGCGCAACGGGTTGGTGACTACGATTAAGTTTTTGTGAGAGCACCGCAGAAAAGGTGTCATTGATGAGTGTCGATTTACCTGACCCTGAAACCCCTGTGATGCAAACAAACCGTCCAACCGGTACATGTAAATCAACTGCTTTTAGATTGTTACCCGAGCAGCCTAACAAAGACACTCGCGGGGTTTTCTGGTTCACCACGCGTCTGGTCGGAATTTCGATTTGCCGACGCCCGCTCAAATACTGCCCGGTCAATGACTCGGCTGCCTCAGCAATCATGGTAGGTGTGCCTTGGGAAACAACTTCGCCACCGTGCTCGCCAGCGCCAGGGCCCATATCGACCACCCAATCGGCTTGGCGAATCATGTCTTCGTCATGCTCAACCACGATCACACAATTGCCTAGTTCACGCAGGTGCGTCAGTGTTGCAATCAAGCGGTCGTTATCGCGTTGATGAAGGCCGATCGACGGCTCATCGAGCACATACATCACACCAGTTAGTCCAGAACCAATTTGGCTGGCCAACCTGATTCGTTGTGCCTCACCGCCAGAAATGGTGTCGGCGCGCCGATCTAGCGACAGATAGTTCAGACCGACATTGTTAAGAAACTTCAACCGGGCACGAATCTCGCGCACAATTCGGTCAGCCACTTCTTGTCTGGCGCCCGTTAAAGACAACTGTTCAAACCAACTCAAACACGCCGACAGCGGTAGTGCCTCAACTTCATGGATCGCTTTTTCCGCGACCCTGACAAACCGCGCATCAGCTCGTAACCTAGAGCCCTGACAGTCAGGGCAACGTTGTTGGCTACGCAATTTATTGAGTTCTTCGCGAACGGTCGCTGAGTCTGTTTCTCGCCAGCGGCGCTGCAAGTTTGGGATCACTCCTTCAAAGGGGTGACGCTTGACCGTGCTGGTGCCGTTGGGATCCAGATAGAAAAAAGCAATCTCTTGTTGACCTGATCCATAGAGCACCACATCTTGCACCTCAGGGCTTAAATCTTGCCATGGCACATCCAAATCGAACTCGAAATGGGTCGCAAGACTTGCCAACATGGCATAGGTAAATGCATTTCGTTTGTCCCAGCCGGCAATGGCACCCGAAGCCAAACTCAGCGTCGGAAACGCAACCACGCGTTGCGCATCAAAAACATCTACATGACCAAGGCCATCACAAGACGGACATGCGCCAGTGGGACTGTTGAAACTGAACAAGCGGGGCTCTAATGCGGCCACACTGTGGCTACAAACCGGACACGCGTAACGACTTGAAAACGTCTGATAGTGGTCCGTGTCTAAATTCAACACCCCGGCTTTACCGTGCGCGAGACTAGTGGCGGTCTCAAGGCTTTCAGCCAGACGGCTCTGACTATCTGGTTTGATACGCAGGCGATCAACCACCACTTCGACAGTCAACGACTCATCCGTTGGCAAGGTTGGCAAAGGGTCCAGAGATAGCATTTCCCCATTGACTCTGAGACGTACGAAACCCTGCGCTTGCAAGCTTTGACACAAAGTGTGCATATCGCCAGACACCGTCTCAAGCAAGGCTTTATCGACTGGCGCCAAAATAGCGATACGGGTGTCGGGCGCCCATCCGAGCAAGACATCGACCATTTGGCTGATGCTTTGCGCCATGAGTGGCTCTTCGTGAACCGGGCAAAAGGGCGTGCCGACGCGGGCGTACAACAAACGCAAGTAGTCATGGATTTCGGTGATGGTGCCAACGGTAGAGCGCGGATTATGCCCCGCTGACTTTTGCTCGATCGCAATGGCAGGAGACAGTCCTTCAATTAAGTCGACATCAGGCTTGTCTAGACGCTGTAAGAATTGGCGCGCATACGCTGACAGACTCTCAACGTAGCGACGCTGGCCTTCGGCGTAAAGCGTATCGAACGCCAAAGAGGACTTACCAGAACCAGACAACCCTGTGATCACCACCAATGCGTCACGTGGCAGGTCAAGCGAGATGTTTTTTAAGTTGTGGGTGCGAGCCCCACGGATGCGAATCTGATTCATCGACGGGTGTGTCCTGTGTTGGCATCCAACGTTGACTTTCATGACGACTGGCGCAGCTTTTGGCGGCCCCAAACGTTTTTGATGGGCAACTTGCTACTATAACGCGCTCAACTCACGATTAGATCAGTATGCCCGCCCAGACCCAAGGAACACCCGCCAAATCCCCCCGCTTGGCCCTAACGCCCACTGAACGACGCGCCAGTTTTAGTCTGGCCGGACTGTTTGCCACACGAATGCTGGGCTTGTTTTTGTTGCTACCGGTGTTTGCCGTGGCCGCGACCTCGCTCAAAGGGGGCCAAGACCCTGCTAGCGTTGGGCTGGCTCTCGGCATCTATGGCCTTACCCAGGCATTCATGCAAATCCCCTTTGGCATAGTCTCAGACCGCCTCGGACGCCGGCCGGTGGTTTTGTTTGGTTTGGTCCTATTTTTGATAGGCAGTGTGGTTTGTGCACTGGCTGACGACATTTTTTGGGTCACGATCGGTCGCGCCATTCAGGGATCCGGCGCCATCTCAGCGGCGGTCACCGCTTGGTTAGCCGATGCGACCCGTGCAGAGGTTCGCACGCGGGCCATGGCCCTGATCGGCGCGTCTATTGGGCTGTCGTTTGCGCTTTCACTGGTACTTGCCCCTGTGATGGTTGGTTGGGGCGGTCTTTCAGGGCTGTTTTGGTTGATAACAGGTTTAGGAAGCGCGGCTTTCTTGATTGCAGCGTTTGTGGTGCCAACGGCACCTATGCCTGAAAAGCCCAAGGTGGCCCCCAGAGCCAGTGCCGTCTTGCAACACAAAGGTTTACTGCGTTTGAATTTTGGTGTTTTCTGCCTACACCTTACCCAAGTGGCCCTATTTGTCGTGGTGCCGCCGCTTTTAGTCAGCCTTGGCGGCTTGACCGCCGACACACTTTGGTATGCCTACTTGCCGGTGCTGTTCGTCTCATTCCTTTTTATGGTGCCGATCATCTTTGTCACAGAAAAGCGACGTTGCCACGCACAAACACTGCGGTTGGCCGTTTTTGGGCTGGTAGCAGTGGGTGCTGCCTTTGCCCTCTGGGCAAAAGACTGGTGGCCTTTGATCATCTGCTTGACCGGCTTTTTCGTCATGTTCAACTTACTTGAGGCACTACAACCCTCACTGGTCTCGCGCGCGGCGCCACCAGCGCTTAAAGGGCTCGCACTTGGCGTCTACAACACCACGCAGGCGTTCGGCTTGTTTTTAGGGGGCGCGATGGGCGGCTGGCTACTGCAAACGGTGGGCTCACAGGGCGTTTTTTGGGCGATCACTGCACTCTGCACGATCTGGCTTGTCGTGACTTGGGGACTGTCAGATCAGGACGTAAACGTACCCATCACCACATCACTTACCCCATGATTTTGGCGTGGATGTGTCTTACACTGATGGATAATTGCTCGCAGTCGACTGGCATCAATTTCCCATTTGCGTCACCATCATGGGTCTAAATTGTGCAACGGTCGCTTGTCGTTGCACCCCTTTTATTTCATTTCATTACGGAGATCGGCATGGCATCGGTCAATAAAGTCATTCTCGTTGGTAACCTAGGCCGCGATCCAGAAGTGCGTTACAGCGCTGAAGGCGCCGCCATTTGTAATATTTCGATTGCAACGACTAGCAACTGGAAAGACAAAAACACGGGCGAACGTCGCGAAGAAACCGAATGGCACCGCATCGTTTTTTATAATCGCTTGGCCGAGGTGGTCGGCGAATACCTCAAAAAAGGTCGCGCGATCTATGTCGAAGGCCGCCTGCGTACTCGCAAGTGGCAAAACAAAGAAGGCCAAGACCAATACACCACCGAAGTGATTGCCGATCAAATGCAAATGCTAGGTGGACGTGACAGCGCAAGTAACGATGGCGGTGGTGGTGGCTACGAAAGTGGCGGTCAAGCCAAACCTGCGGCACGCCCCCAAGCACAACGGCCTCAGGCACCTGCAGCAAGCCCCGCTAACTTGGGCGATCTCGACGACGATATCCCGTTTTAAAGTCTACTTTTTAAAAGTGGCGACAAAAGGCCCGAAACCATTGTGTGACGGGCCTTTTTCTTATCAAACGCCAGCCTTAAAACCTTAGGCTGGCGTTTTTTACTTCTCCTCGGCAAATGTCATCACCGCATCGGCTGCAAACACCCCTTGACCTTCCGACATCGCAAACACCGGGTTCAAGTCAATAGAGAGCAATCGCGGCCCGGCCTCATTGGCAAAGACAGAGAGTCGTGACAGCGCTTTTGCCAAAGCTTTAATGTCAGCGACTGGCCGACCACGAGCACCCAGCAAAAGCGGTGCTCCCTTGATTGAGCGAATCATTTCCTCGGCCACGTCTTCGCCAAACGGACATCGATGCAAGACAACGTCCTGTAGGACCTCTACAAAAATTCCACCCAACCCAAACACCGCCATGGGACCGAATACCGGGTCACGGTGAATGCCGAGCAAGCACTCCACGCCCCCTTTCAACTGCTTGGCCACCAAGACGCCTTGCAAACTCGCATGGGGTACTGCTTCGCGCGCGCGATCTAAAAGTGTCTCAAACCCCTCGCGTACGGCCGCATCACCCTCAATATCCAACAAGACGCCGCCGATCTCGGATTTATGCAAAATATCGGGAGAAACAATTTTCATGACGACGGCACCACCCATTTGTGCCGCTGCTTTGACCGCCTCATCGGCCGTCTGACAAACCACCTCGGGCGCGCTTTCAATCCCGTGCTCGGCCAGTAGGACTTTGGCTTGGGCTTCCGAAGGAGGGGTCGCTGGCAAAGTCACCGCACCAAGAGTGGGTGGTATCGCTCGATCTGGCCTGGCAAAGGCACGGCCAAAGTGGCCCATTGCACTGATGGCCTTAACTGCCCGGCTAGGGTCCTCAAAAATGGTGTAACCATCCGCCTCGTACTCTTGCATCTGAGCACGTGTACCCATCGCGGACAACACAAATAAGCGATCAGGAAATTGGGCACGCACGTGCTTAAGTTCTTCGCGCAAGCGCTGACCAGTACTCGCGGCACTCGCCGTATAAGTAAAAAATCCCAAAATCGACTGATAGCCTCCATCTCGCACCACTGACTCTGTGAAGGTGCGCGCCAAAGACATGTCATTTAAAAACTGTGCCGTGACATCGACTGGGTTTCTTGGGGCGGCATAGGGCAGAAGGTCTGTGAGCGCCTTTTGAGCCTCGTCTGGCATGGCAGGCATAGGTAAGCCGCAGGCTTCCGCGGCATCAGAAATGATGACCCCCGCACCGCCGCTGACGGTGATGACGCCAAGCGTGTTGTCAGCAGGATAAATACCCCGCTTGGCTAGTCGCGCAACGTCTAACATTTGTTCCGTGGTGTCGACTCGCAGCACGCCAAGCTCGGCCATCACCGCATCAAATACCCGGTCGTCGCCGGCAATCGAAGCGGTATGCGATTGCGCTGCCGCACCACCAACTGCGCTACGACCGACCTTCATCATGACCACAGGCTTGCGGGCTAAACGCGCTTTCTCCAAGGCTTCAATGAGCACGTCAGGACGACGAATACCCTCGGAGTACAAAGCAATCACGTCGGTATTTGGATCCTCAACTACCATTTGAACCATGTCACCAAGCGTTAAGTCGGCCTCATTACCCGTCATGACCACAGCCGATAGACCAATGTCATTGGCCACTGCTACGGTCATCAAGTGCGCACCATAGGCACCCGATTGGCTGACGATGGCCACATTGCCGGGCTCAGGAAAGCCAAGCTCCAATCCGGTGGCAAACGTGCCGTAAAAATGCACTTGCGGATTTAACAACCCCAATGAATTAGGGCCAAGCAACCTCATCCCGTGAGCGTTGGCCACCCGAGCCATCTCGTCTTGCAGCTGAGCACCCTGCTCACTCATTTCTGCAAAGCCAGCGCTAAACAGCAGGGCACCACCTGCCCCACGCTCAGCAAGCGCGGTGATCGTCTCTAAAGCAGCGGCGGCAGGCACCGCGACAATCGCCACATCCGGGGTCTCAGGCAGCGCCTGAACACTCGCATAGGCCTTTAACCCTTGTACGCTTTCGCGCTTGGGATTAACCGGAAAAATTTTGCCGGCGTAGCCCTGTTTGAGCATATAAGCAATCGGCTTGCCACCGATGCGTGACGGATCATCAGATGCACCAATCACAGCGACTGATTGCGGATACAGCAAGCGAGATAAATTGGATGCGGTAGGTGAAGTGGCCGTCTTTGGAGTAGCGATCATTTGGTTCTCTACGATAGTTATTTCTCCATCAGTCTAGGGGAGCGCGAGCCTGCGGACAATTTGTTTGTGAAAGATAAAAGTGCCACAAAAACTTCATCTACATTTCGATAAAAATCGAAATACAATTCAAGTGACTTATGAAGAGATCAAGTATGGAACTAGATACCGCGTCACGAATGCTACTGGCTATTGGCCACCCCATCCGTCTGCAAACCTATCGTCTGCTCATGCAAGCGGGTCCGACAGGTTTACCAGCTGGAAATCTGGCGAGATCCTTAGATATGCCGCCATCTTCGTTGAGTTTCCATTTGAAAGAAATGACACAGGCGGGTCTGATTGAATCGCGCCAAGAGGGTCGATTTGTGATCTACGCCACGGCCTATCCAGCGATGGCCGGTTTGATGCAGTTTTTGACTGACAACTGCTGCGGCGGCAACCCCTGTCTGCCGGTGGCTAGCGAAATCTGCTCAGAGGCCAAATTAAGCAACACCACTCGCTAGAGCGTCGCCACACACGAACAACGGGAACAGCATGAATATTTTTGAGCGCTACTTGAGCATCTGGGTGGTGCTGTGCATTTTGGCTGGCATCACGCTCGGCAAAACCTTACCGGGCGCGGCTCAGTTCGTGGGTTCACTAGAGGTCGCTCACGTCAACATTCCAGTGGGTTTTTTGATTTGGGTCATGATCATACCCATGCTCATGAAAATAGACTTCAGCACCATCTCTGAAGTCCGTAACCAGAAAACCAGTATTGGCATCACTCTTTTGGTGAACTGGGCTATCAAACCATTCACCATGGCCGCACTGGGTTGGCTTTTTATTGGTTATCTGTTTCGGCCTTGGCTACCTGCGGACCAGATCGACAGCTACATGGCGGGTTTAATCCTCTTGGGTGCCGCGCCATGCACCGCCATGGTTTTTGTCTGGAGTAACTTGTGTAAAGGAAACGCCAACTTCACCATCAGCCAAGTTGCTCTGAATGATTTGGTGATGGTATTTGCCTTTGCACCGATCGTTGCTCTGTTACTTGGCGTCTCCTCGATTCCTGTGCCTTGGGCAACCCTGGTCCTATCTGTTGTTATCTACATTGTCATTCCATTGCTCATTGCGCAATGGCTACGTAAGCGACTGATGACGCGTGGTCCAACCGCCTATCAAGCAGCGCTAGATCGCATCGGTCCCTTCACCGTGATTGCCCTTTTGTGCACCTTGGTCTTGCTTTTCGCTTTCCAAGGTGAAGCCATCGTTAAACAGCCGCTTATCATCGGCATGCTAGCGGTACCTATCCTCGTGCAAGGCGTCCTGATTGCAGCACTAGGCTATTGGCTCAATCTTAGATGTCGGGTCCAACACGATGTGGCCGGACCCTCGGCGATGATCGGCGCGTCTAACTTTTTTGAATTGGCTGTGGCCGTGGCTATCGTGCTCTACGGCTTTGACAGTGGTGCCGCATTGGCCACTGTGGTGGGCGTACTGATTGAAGTGCCCGTCATGCTGTGGTTAGTAAAGATTGTCAATCAATCAAAACCTTGGTATCAGGCTAAGATCAAAAGATCTTAGCCGTCGAATCAAATGAGGAACGTTCAGGGTTGTTTGGCTACAAAGTCAACCAGTGCGGACATCCCTTTGTGTCTGTCGCCTTCCTCAAGCTCGGCGTCATACTCTTCAAGTACTTCGATTTGCATGTCGTGAAACGAGTCGCGCATCAAATCAATGGTGTAGAGGTGATCAGCAATACTCGGGCCACCGGTCTTGTACTCAAGCTGCTTTAAACCATAACCTTCAATCAACAAATACCCGCCAGGTTTAACGGCCCGCTTCATGCCTTCGAACAAAGTGGCGCGAAGCTCAGGATTGGCAAACTGAAAGAAAATGCCAACAACCATGTCGTACTGACGAGCGTCCCAGTCCATCTCAGTCGCATCGGCAGTTTCAATATGCATTTGAACGCCACGTTCAGCAGCCAGTTTTTTTGCTTTCTCTGTGGCTGCTGGTGCAGCATCAACTGACCAAACCTCACAACCTTGCTCAGCCAACCAGACGCCATTTCGGCCCTCGCCATCTGCGATAGCCAATACTTTCATGCCGCGCGCCAATCGCGGTTGGGCATGTCGCATCAAAAACGCGTTGGCGTCTTTACCGAACAGGTACTCGTCCGTTGCAGAAAACCGCTCGTTCCATTTTGAGATTGCTGGCTTCATTTTCGTCCCCTATTTTTGTTTTACTTTTTTTTACTTAAGCCAGTTGCCGTAACCAACCGTGGACGTCAGGGGCGCGACCATATTGGATATCGGTGAGCTCTTTTCGTAACGACAAGGTGAGCTCGCCGGCTTCGGCCTGCTCATCACCCACCGAGAACTGCTGTGCCTTAAGACAACAAATGGGCGTGACCACTGCTGCCGTGCCGCAAGCAAACGCTTCGACGATATCGCCAGAAGCAAACCCGTTGCGCCACTCTTCCAAAGTGATCTTTCGTTCCTGCACCTGATGACCGCGAGCCTTGGCCAATTTGATGATGCTATCGCGCGTGACGCCCTCCAAGATACTGCCAGTTAAGGAAGGCGTGAGCAAAGTGCCATCTTTATGCACCAGAAAGACATTCATGCCGCCAAGCTCTTCCAAGTACTTACCCTCTTCGGCATCCAAAAACAGTACTTGCGAGCAGCCATTCTGTGAGGCCTCTTGCTGCGGCATCAGTGATGCCGAATAGTTGCCTCCGCATTTGGCTGCACCCGTGCCGCCTCGAGCGGCACGGGTGTAATGTTCGGACACCCAAATCGACACTGGCGCCACACCCTTGGGGAAATAAGCCCCTGCCGGTGAGGCAATGACATAATAAGCCGCGCGTTGCGCCGCTCTCACACCTAGAAAACGCTCATTGGCTATTGTGAAAGGCCGTATATACAAACTTGTCTCGGGCGCGCTTGGCACCCAGTCTTTATCGATCGAGACAAGCTGACTGATGGATTCAAGGAACTCGGCCTCAGGTAACTCAGGCAGCGCCAAGCGCTTGGCTGAACGTTGCATGCGAGCGGCATTGGCCTCAGGCCGAAACGCCCACACTGAACCGTCAGCGTGACGGTAAGCTTTCAAGCCTTCAAATATTTCCTGTGCATAATGCAGAACCGAACAGGCCGGATCTACCGTCAATGGACCATACGGTTGAACTCTCGCATCATGCCAACCCTGTTCGATTGACCAATCAATCGCCACCATGTGATCTGTGAAGTGGATCCCAAACCCTGGATTAGCCAGTATCTTTGCACGCGCTTCGGCAGAAGCAGGCTGGGTAGCGGTGGTGACGTCGAACGCAAGGGCAGAAGTTGAATTCATAATGACAAAGAAAGAAGACCAGACTTGGCAGGCTTGAGATTGGCAGGACGGCGTTGAATGTTGTGAGATTTCGCAACCGAATCGTTAGATTTTCGTTAGGATACGCCTTTATACATAATTTGCTTGCCGTCTGGGGTGATGAGCCTAGCCGATGAGCGTATTTGAGAGGCGGCATGGCACTAAAACGGTCAGAGAAACCGCTTCCGACCAGCGAGGAGGGCAGACAAACCCATGGCAAACACCACAACGCATGCCACACAACCACTAGACCCGGCGATAGTGAAGCCAGCATTCGGACAACAGTTCGATTACATCATCGTCGGCGCCGGCAGCGCTGGTTGCCTGCTTGCTAACCGACTATCGGCAGATCCCGATTGCCAAGTTTTGCTGCTTGAGGCGGGAGGAACCGACAACTATCACTGGATTCACATCCCAGTGGGCTACCTTTATTGCATTGGTAACCCAAAGACAGATTGGCGCTTTAAAACCGAGGCCGATGTTGGCTTGAATGGTCGTGAGTTAGGTTACCCACGCGGCAAGGTGATGGGTGGCAGCTCGTCGATTAACGGCATGATTTATATGCGCGGGCAACAGCAAGACTATGACGGGTGGCGCGATCTTGGCAATCAGGGTTGGGGGTGGAAAGATGTCTTGCCAGCCTTCAAAGCCATGGAGGATCATCACGCAGGCGAGAGCGAGTTTCACGGGGCCAGTGGTTCTTGGCGCGTAGAGAAGCAACGACTGTCATGGGAAATACTTGATGCGTTTCGCCAAGCAGCCGAACAAGCAGGCATCCCTCCGATTGAAGACTTTAATCGCGGGAACAACGAGGGCAGCGCTTACTTTGAGGTGAATCAGCGCAAGGGGTGGCGTTGGAATGCAGTCAAAGCTTTCATCAATCCCATCAAGCATCGCACTAACCTCACCATCCTGACACAAGCGCACATCACCGAATTGCTGATGTCGCGCACAACAACCGGAACCGCCGCAACTGAAGTCACTGGTGTGGCTTTTGTGCACCAGGGACAAGCCAAACAAGCGTTGCTACACACCCAGGAAAGCGGTCGTCATTCTGAGGTGGTGTTATCAGCCGGCGCTATTGGGTCTGTGCAAATCCTTCAAACATCAGGCATCGGTCCTGCCGAACTGCTAAAGAAGCACCAACGACCGGTTTGGGCTGACTTACCTGGTGTGGGCAGGAATCTGCAGGACCACTTGCAACTGCGAACAATCTATCGGGTTAAAGACGCCATCACCTTGAACACCATGGCCAACAGTCTGTGGGGCAAAGCCAAAATGGGCTTGCAATATGCTTTGACACGCAGCGGTCCTTTATCAATGGCGCCATCACAACTTGGTGTGTTCGCCAAGTCCAATCCGCATCGACCACGCGCCAACGTTCAATATCACGTTCAGCCACTTTCCTTAGAAAAATTCGGTGATCCGCTGCACGACTTTCCCGCCTTCACCGCTTCAGTTTGCAACTTACAACCAACGAGTCGTGGATTCGTTGAAATCACCAGCCCAGATACCGCCGTGGCTCCCCGCATCAATTGCTGTTACCTCTCCACAGAAGAAGACCAGCAAGTGGCCATTGAAAGCATTCGCTTGACCCGGCAAATTGTGTCTCAATCGGCTTTGAACCAATACCAACCGCAAGAGATCAAGCCCGGGCCTCAATTCGAGACCGATCAAGCATTGGCTCAAGCCGCAGGAGATATTGGCACGACCATCTTTCACCCGGTTGGCACCTGCAAAATGGGTAAAGATGAGATGGCCGTGGTTGACGACAAACTAAAGGTGCATGGGGTTCAACGCCTGCGGGTGGCTGACGCGTCGATTATGCCAACCATTACTTCGGGCAACACCAACTCACCCACTCTGGTCATTGCTCAGAAAGCGGCGGAATTTATATTGCAGGATAGAGCCTCTTAAAGAGCCCGGGCTTGCAAGCTCACCGGTGACGGCAACGGGTGGATCAAGCAGTCTTGGGCTTTGGCAACCCGCTCAAGCACCACCAATTCGCCGTCATGCAACGAGATCAAGGGATGGTGCCACGTGCCCGCAAACAAACTAATGCCTTGGTGTCCGTCCACCCAAAAAGCCCGTAACGATGACAGGTCGGGTGCAGGATCCGAACCTGGGTGGTTCTTGGCAACCACCACCACAAACGAAAGATCGGCCAACGGCACAAACGTTTGGCTACCAAACTGATGACACTCCAATAGTGTCAAGGACAAAGGCAGGGATTGGCCAACGGTACGATAAATGAAGAGCCCAGGTTCACCGCCTTGTGATGTCAAGGCAAGCTCTGCTGCCGCGAACTTTGTGGTCGTGCCCGCATTGATCGACACGCCTTTTTGTGACGAACCGCCGCCAAGCACCTCACCGAAGTCAGCAAATGCATCACGGGTGATCGGATCGATCAACAACGTGTTCGATGTAGACATCGTCATTAAAAGAGCACCACATATAAGCCATAGAACGCCATAAAGATCACCACCCAGATGGTTGTGATACCGATCCCCCAGGTCTGACCCATGACACCGTCTTCGCCATAAGTACGCCGCAACGATTGCCAGACTCCGCCCGCAAGACCGAGCAAGCTGCCTATGAACGATCGCCAAGTGCGCCGTACCCAGGCGGCTATTCGATAAACGACTTTAGGCGCAAACTTTCGATAAAGCCAATCCACATCTACGCTGCGCTTGTTCTTGCCTTTTAACAACTTGAGCAACAAGAAAAAGCCTAGTGCCGTAAAGAGCAATAACTGCATTTCCCAAAACAGGTGACCCGCTGAAAACGCGCTGTAGTCCACAGGCGTTGGCATAAAGCTATACAGCCAAGCAGGATACACACCAATGAAAAAGCAAAAGAAAGCGGCGATACCCATGGCCAACAACATGTTCCAGGGCGCCTCTTTAGGCCGAAGGCCTGAGTCCTCACCCAAGAACGTGAAGTAAGGCAACTTCAAGCCCACACTCAAAAAGGTACCAACCGAGGCCATGGTTAACAATAACCAGACCCAAGCCATCCGGTCGACAGCCGCGGCTTCGACGATCATCGTCTTACTGACAAAGCCGCTAAACAATGGAAAGGCGGAAATGGATGCCGCACCAACCATGTATAGCAAAAAGGTAATCGGCATGTATTTGTATATGCCACCAAGCTCATTCATGGATCGCTTGCCTGTCATGGTGATTACCGCACCCGCTCCCATGAAGAGCACTGCCTTGTACAGGATATGTGTGAAAGCGTGAGCAGTGGCACCATTCAAAGCCAACGCAGTGCCCATCCCGACACCGGCAACCATGTACCCCACCTGACTGATGATGTGATACGACAGCAGTCGCCGTAAATCTTTGGCCATCATCGCGTAGACGACTCCCCATAGGGTCATGATCACGCCTAACCAAAGCAAAAGGTCAGTGCCTGGGAATCCGCGAATAAGGGTGTAAACCGCTGTTTTAGTGGTTAACGCACTTAAGAAAATAGCCCCCGTTATGGTTGATTCCGGGTAAGAATCGGCCAGCCATGCGTGCAACGGTGGCACTGCCGCGTTGATTAAAAACCCAATCAAAATAAGATAGAAAGTCAGGTTAGTGGCCTGCAGCTTGTCAAAGGCCAGCGTGCCCGTCTCACCGTAAAACAACACGATGCCTGCCAACAGCATGACGCCACTGATGGCATGCACCATGAGGTAACGGTACCCTGACGTGTAGGCTGTCCGAGTGGCGCGTCGCCAAATGAGCCAGACCGAAGCCAGCATCATCATTTCCCAGAACACATACAGAGTCATCAAATCGCCCGCAAAGGCGACACCGGTCGCCGCTGCGGCATAGAAAAGCGCCGTCACATGCTGAACATTGTCTTTGACGTGCAAAGAATAAATGGTCGCAATGAGCGTGACCAGACTGAAAACATAGGCAAAAGCCAGGCTCAGTTTGTCTGCTCGGCCCGTTACCAAATCTAAGCCCGCAAATTGAAACTGGCCATAGACGCCAGCCTGCGTCTGGAACACCAGAAAAATAAAGACCAGCGCCAATGCAACGCGGTAGCCCTGTTGAATAGACCCACGAAGAAAGGGGATCACCAAAGCACCAAGAATCAAGACGATACTGGGATGCAACCAAAATCCCGATTCCGTCACCATCTCACTGACCATTTGAGTCTCATTCATTGGCATCCTCCCGCTTGGTCGGATCGCCAATTAGTTCATTAGGCTCATTCTCGTTGTCATAATAATCTTCAGGCCGATAGAGAAACTTATCGCCTAAGAATTTAGAAAATACGATAATCACGATGCAAGAAAACAAGCCATAAACTGCACCTGCCCCGGGGATAGACTCCCAAAAGAAACGGTCATAGCCCGCCGGAAAGATAAAGTTTGCAATCACCAATGCGGCCATGCTGACCAGCATGATCCTACTGAGCAACTTCGAGTGATCATGCATCCACTCAAGCATTTGACCCAATTTTGAGAGCTTCATATTCCCGGCCCTTGACCTAGGAAATGACAAGGTACCGTCATCACATCACCCCCGTAAAAATCGACTGGATGAGCCCAAGAATAGGGTCAACAAAGAAAAAGAGTAGTAGCGTGCCAATCGCCGTCAATGAGAGAGGGACAAGGCATAACAGTGGCGCCTCGGCCAAACCGAAGCGATGGCCAACACCATGAGATTCGTGATCACCGTGCCCCTCTTCCTTTTCCTCGTCCTCTTTAGGCGGAGCCAACAAAAAGGCTCGAACCACTGGTGGTAACAAGTAAGCGATGTTGAGCAACGTACTGATGAGAAACACTGCAATCATGATCTGTTGCTGAGCATCCACTGCGCCTAGCATTAAGTGCCACTTACTCCAGAACCCACCCAGAGGCGGTGCACCAATCACAGAGAGCGCACCCAGTAAAAAGGCAAACATGGTGATGGGCATTTTGCGCCCCAAGCCATCCATTTGACTGATTTCTGTCTTATGCGCCGCCACATAAATCGCGCCGGCGCAGAAAAACAGTGTGATCTTGCCAAAGGCGTGCATCACGATGTGCAAACCACCGCCAGTAATGGACAATTGATTGGCCAACATGGCGCCCAACACAATGTAAGACAGCTGGCTGACAGTCGAATAGGCCAGTCGAGCTTTTAAATTGGTCTTTTGTAGCGCGACGATCGATGCCGACAATAAGGTAAAGGCAGCAACCCACATCACAAAATCAGCGCTCCACAAGCTTTGCAGGTAATCCAAGCCAAACAGATAGACGCTGACCTTCAAGACCGTGAACACACCTGCCTTAACCACCGCCACGGCATGCAACAACGCACTCACTGGTGTTGGCGCCACCATGGCAGATGGCAGCCACCGGTGAAACGGCATCAACGCGGCTTTACCGATACCAAACATATAGAGGATCAAGAGCACGGCACCGACGCCACGGCTGACGTTGTCCTGCAAGATCCCGCCAGGTTGAAACGCCAGCGTGCCGGTTAACCACCAAGTCACCAGCATGGCCGGCAACATCAGGCCAATGGATGTGCCTAGCAAAAGACCCAAGTAGATGCGTGCCCCTCGCTTGGCCTCTTCCGTACCCTTGTGCGCCACCAACGGATAAGTTGAGAGTGACAGCACTTCATAGAAGATGAACAGCGTGAACATGTTCTCTGCGAAAGCGACCCCAAGAGCCGCAAAAATCGCAATAGAAAAACAAGCAAAGAAACGCGTTTGATGCTTTTCATGGGCGCCTCGCATGTAGCCAATGCCATAGAGTGATGTGAGCACCCACAGCCCAGAGGCCACCAAAGCGAAAATCATGCCCAAGGGCTCGATTTCAAAACCCAACGCCAAGCCTGGCATGATGTCAAACAACTCGACCGAGGGGCGCGCACCCGCAGCGACGCTAGGCAGGATCGAGACCACCGTCATGAAAAGTACCACTGCAGACGCCACCATCAAGCTGTCGCGCAAATTGCGGTTGGCGCCGGTTATCGCTATCACCCCAGAAAAGACCAAAGGCAGGGCTAATGCGAGAAGGATCAAGGCGGAATCACTCATTGCATACCTCCCATAAGAGAGGAGGCTTCCTGGGTGGCGAGCCCGATCGGTAAGCTTGGGTCAATACCAAACCAGAAATTGGCAGCCACCAATGCCCATAAAACAACCAACAAAGGCAAGGGTGCCTCTTGCCTGGCAGTACCTTTTTGGCCGTCGGCTGGCTCTTTGAAGTAGGCCACTTCGACGACCTTCCAGATGTAAACCACCGCCATCAATGAGCTCACCAAAATCAGGGCTGTCAGCACAATACCCAATCCACCCTCTTGAAGGACAGCTTGAATCAAGTACCACTTGCTGATGAAACCTGCGGTCAGTGGCACACCGATAAGCGACACCCCTGCCAGCACAAAACCCAAGACCGTCAGTGGCATGCGCTTACCCACACCAGCGAGCTGATCAAGACTTGAAGATCCAAAACGAATAATCATCCCAGCGACCGCTACAAACAGAGCCGCCTTGATGAGCGCATGATTGAAGAAATGGATCATGGCTGCCGTCACGCCAGCGCCGCTAGCGAGACTAATCCCTAAAACAATATAAGCCAGTTGAGCCACTGAGGAATAACCCAACATGCGCTTGAGGTCGCGTTCGAATATGGCTACAGCCGAACCCACCAAAAATCCACCCACACACAGCGGAATCAACAACGATGACAAAAAGGTGGCTTGTTGCCCAAGATTCGGTAAAAAGAGCACATACTCAAATCGCAACATGACAAACAGCGCAACTTTGGTCGAGCAGGCCGCGAAGAAAATCGCCACTGGCGTCGGCGCAAACTGGTACGCATTAGGCATCCACGCATGCATAGGAAAAAGCGCCGCTTTAAGCGCTAGACCTAGCATCACGAATCCAGCGGCTATAAAGATTGGCAACGTATCGGACACCTCACCCAACCGTTGCGCCATATCAGCAATGTTGAGTGTGCCGGTCATCATGTAGAGGTAACCGACACCGACGAGGTAAAAAGTCGCGCCAAGGGTGCCGGTCACCAGGTATTTGAAACTCGCGGTCAACGCTTGTCGGTTTGGTCCATTGGCCACCATGACGTACGAGGCCAATGACGAGATTTCCATAAACACAAAAATGTTAAAGGCATCCCCAGTTGCCGCGATACCCAACAACCCGGTCAGGGCTAACAGCCAGCATGAATACAGTAACGATTGATGCACAGAACCCACTTCGGCGTTCATGCTTTCACGCCCTGCCACAAGAGCCACCGTTGATGCACCCGAAATAATCATCAACATCATGGCTGAGAGCGGACCAATCGTTAAACCAATGCCAAATGGCACTGGCCAATCACCTAAGGCGTACTCGATGGTTCCTGACTGCATGACCTGTGCTGTCAGCATTATGGCAATCGCAAAAGTCAGCGCACTGGTCGCAGTAGCGATGAGCCATGGTAAGTGCCCACGACTGGCGAGCATTGCCAAAAGGGGCGCCACAAACATCGGCAAGATCACGACGAGAATGGGAAATTGTTCCGATAAAGTCATGATTCGTGATCCTGACGGCGGATTTCGCTTTCTTCAATGGTGCCGTATTCTTCACGGATGCGGATGGCAAGCGCCAATCCTAATGCGGTGACTGCGATGCCGACAACAATGGCTGTCAGGATGAGCACTTGTGGCAGTGGATTGGAAAACAATTGATCTGGGTCTGGGATCCCTCTCATGATTGGTCCCGTACCACCTTCCACTTTATCCATCGTAATGAACAGTAAGAAAACGGCTGCCTGAAAGATCCCTAACCCAATCATGCGCTTGACGTAATTGCTTTTGACGAGCACGGCGTAAAGACCGACGACCAGCAGCAGAATGTAGATCCAATAGTTATAGAGGCCCAATAGCGTCATGGTTATGCCTGTTGTTGCGCGACTAGTAAGTGGGGCGGTTGGCGATGGCGTTAAAGATCATAATCAGTACGGTTGTCACTGTTAGACCTACACCAAACTCAACCAATAGAATGCCGACGTACTGACCAATCAGCGGATCAGGCCAGAGCACGTTGTAATCCAAGAACGCGCCACCAAGCAGCATGCAAGCCAAGCCAACGCCGGTGTAGAGCGTTGCTCCCAATGCCGCCAGACGAAGCATGGCCGTTTGCGGCATGGCTTTGGCGGATCGGTCCGCGCCCTCCAAAATCCCGTAAAGCATGACAGCAGCCGCAAACAAGGCGCCTGCCGAAAACCCGCCGCCAGGCGTGTATTTGCCGTGAAACTGAACCACTAGGGCAAACAGCATGAGCACAGGAATCACGAGCTTACCCACCACTCTTAATATGGAGTGATGTTGCACACCGCGAACCTGAGCTCCCAACTGCTCGCCAGAAAACGTGCGATTTCTTTTGGGCTTGAAACTCAACACCGACAAGACGCCAATGCCAGCAGTGAAAATCACAATGACTTCACCAAGCGTGTCATAGCCACGAAAAGACGCCAAAATAGCGGTGACCACATTGGGTATGTTGATCAAGTTAGGGGTTTGTTCGAGATACCAAGGCGCCACATGTTGGTGAACGGGGGCATTGGGGTCGCCTAAACGCGGCTGCTCAAACGTGGAAACAAAGAGTGCGAGTGCCAACACACCCAACACCACAATCGGCAGCCAGTTGACTTTTGTCTTGGCCTCCTTTTCACCGGTCAGAGCCAAGGCCCCCATAAAAAGCACCGTCGACACACCCGCCCCAACAGCGGCCTCGGTCAGGGCAACATCGGCGGCGTCAAGAATAAAGAAATTCGACGCCATCAGAAGGCTAAAAATGCCAAACCACATGCTGGCCACGAACAAGTTGCTCGATATCACCGTCGCAAAGGCCGCAACGGCTACCAGTGTTAGCGTCATGAGTCCAATGAGTGATGTCATGAGCCGTTACCTTTCTCGGAAACACCCTCGGTGTCTAGTTGTGGCTTGAGGCCACCTATTAGCGCGGCGTTGGCCATGGCGTAAGACGCCACCGGTGCGGTGAACAACAAAAAGACCAGGATGGCAAGTAATTTAAATGTCGCCAAGTCCCAGCCGGAGTGCAACATCAGACCCAGCAATATGAGCATGGTTCCCAAGGTTTCAGTCACACTTGCCGCGTGGACACGTGTGTACATGTCAGGCATACGTAAAACACCGATGCCGCCGACAACCACAAAGAAACCACCACCCGCTAGCATCAACCAAGACAGCCATTCAAAGATCATGACGAGGCTCCTTTCTGATCTTTACCTTGGTCTTCACGTGCTTGACGGTATTGAAAAAACTGCAAGACGGCCAAGACACCGATGAAGTTAACCAATGCATAAGCCAAAGCAAGGTCCAAGAAATCCGGGCGCTCGTAAAGATACGCCACCACCGCAACAAGCAATACGGTCTTGGTGCCAAACATATTCATGGCCAGAATACGGTCGTAAATGGTCGGGCCTAACAAGCCTCGTAAGGTGGCCATGACCATCGTGACAAGAATGGCAAGACTAGCGGCGATCAACATTAACGCTCTCCTCGTCCAGGCAACTTTGCGATTCGATCATTCATGTCTCCATTAACCACCCCGTCAGCACCCTCTCTAGTAAGGGCGTGTACCGTCAGCACGCCATTGTTATCGATATCAGTCGTGAGTGTGCCTGGGGTCAATGTGATCGAGTTACCGAACAGCACCTCTCGCACTTCACCTCGGCTTTTACTTTGTACTGTCGTGATGGTGGGGCTAATAGGCATTTCTTTAGCCAGAATGATCTTGGTGACTTGCCAACTCGACACCACGATCTCTTTGATCAGCCATCCCCAGTAGGTGATGATGCCCACACCTAGGTGAAGCGGCACTGACTCGTGATCAAGCGTATCAAACCGGCGTACTAGCCACACCACCAAGAGGCATGAACCCAAGCCCAGTATCAACATCAACGGCAAATACAGCCCCGACCAAAGAAGCCAAAGCGCAGCGAGCGTGAGAAATAAAACGATGATCTGCATGTGTGGCGGCCACCCTGTCTTTGTTGGAACAAAAGATCTGCACGACAGTAATCGTGTCAGTGCGGTCTTGTCTACTATCACCCGGCGGAGGGTCGAACACTCGCCGCATTATAGGGTTCGAATTCACTTGTGGGAAATCGCAAGGGACTAACTCACTGCTCATTTGGTTGGCGGGCTAGTCAGCACCTTGCTTTTAGACGATGATTCGCTAAGCAAACTTATTAAAGACAGACAACTGCCATGGCACAACAAATTTTTGCGGGCTTAAAGATTCTTGATTTAACCCGTATCGTCGCCGGCCCACTTTGCACACAGAATATGGCCGACATGGGCGCCATCGTCTACAAAATAGAAAAGCCTGGGCAAGGTGACGATTCGCGTCACATGGGAGCCAAGCCTTCGGTGAACAGCGACCAAGCACCAATAGATTCAGCCATGACGTTTTTGGCTTACAACCGAGGCAAGCACTCGGTTACGGTCGACATCACTCACCCAGAAGGCGCTGCGTTGGTCAAAGCGCTCGCCTCTCACTGCGACGTCATGCTAGAGAATTACAAGTCTGGCAGCCTGCAGCGATTAGGGCTCGATTACGAAAGCATCAAACAAATCAATCCGAGCATCATTTATTGTTCACTCACCGGGTTTGGGCATGATGGCCCCTATGCCGGCAGGCCCGCCTATGATTTTATTTTGCAAGGCATGGCAGGACCGATGAGCACTTGTGGACAACCGGACGGCCGTCCTGGCGCGGCACCCATGCGCACATCGATGCCAACAACGGATCTCATCACAGGCCTATACATGAACGTGGCTATCGTAAGCGCTCTCTATCACCGCCTAAACACCGGCGAGGGTCAATACATTGAATCAACCTTGCTAGATGCCTCTGTGGCTTACAACGGACATCTGGCCGTTGGGTATCTGAACTCCGGTGTGATTCCACAGCGCGAAGGCAATGCCAATCCTATTGCCGCCCCCTCGGATGTGTTTGAGTGCGCAGATGGCCATCTCATCATTGCTGCCGGTAATGACACTCAATTCAAATCCTTATGTCAGGCGCTTGACTTGCCTGCGGTGCATGAGGATGAGCGATTTTTAACGACTCAAAAGCGAATTGTTAATCGCGATGCGCTTCGAGAAGCGCTTGCCAGTCAACTGATTTTGCACGACAAAGCCTACTGGCTAGACCGCTGCCACCAATTCGGGGTACCAAGCGGGCCGAATAACAACATGCAAGAGGTTTTCGAAGACCCCGACGATCACCACCGAGACAATGTCGGGAGCG
>JAWOGG010000279.1:0-3156 GCA_046497085.1 Orrella sp. | reverse complement strand
TGACAACACTGAAAACGGACTGCTGTGACGGTATGGTCAAGCGGTCCGTTTTTTTTGAGTCATGGCAGCTTAGTTCATAAGACTCTTTGCAATCAGTTTAAGTCGTTTGATCGTATAAACTTATTATCGTTATTTTGCCGAAAGGACCTGATATGTCTGCCCCCCGTCATCAAAGAGTGTTGTTAAAGCTTTCCGGCGAAGCACTGATGGGTGATGACGCATTTGGTATTAACCGCGCAACGATTGCGCGAATGACCGAAGAGATTAGTGTCGTTGCCAAGTTAGGTGTCCAGTTGGCCATCGTCATTGGTGGCGGCAATATTTTTCGAGGCATTGCACCGGGCGCCCAAGGTATGGACAGGGCGACTGCGGACTACATGGGCATGATGGCAACGGTCATGAATGCTCTGGCCTTGCAAGACGCCTTAAAACACCAATCGGTTGATGCTCGAGTGCAGTCAGCACTCAATATCGAACAGGTGGTTGAACCCTATATCCGTCCCAAGGCTCTCCGTTATCTGGAAGAAGGCAAGGTGGTCATCTTTGCCGCGGGAACGGGCAACCCTTTTTTCACCACCGATACAGCCGCCGCTTTGCGTGGCGCTGAGATGGGCGTAGAGATCGTTCTAAAAGCAACCAAAGTCGATGGCATCTACAGCGCAGATCCCAACAAAGATCCAGCCGCCACGCGTTATGGTCGCATCAGCTTTGATGAGGTCATTGCCAGGCGTTTAGAAGTGATGGATGCCACTGCCTTTGCCTTGTGTCGTGATCAAAAGCTGCCCATTAGGGTGTTCTCTATTAACAAGCCAGGTGCGCTAAGCCGAGCGGTCGATGGCTCGGATGAAGGCACACTGGTTCACGTATGATTGTTCAGGAGTTGAAATGAGCGTTCAAGAGATTCAAGATAGTACTCAGACAAAAATGACGAAATCGCTGGATTCCCTAAAATCCACGTTGGCAAAAATTCGTACCGGTCGAGCTCACACAGGAGTGCTAGACCACGTGGAAGTTGAATACTACGGTGCCATGACGCCATTGAGTCAAGTCGCTAACGTGAACTTGATTGATGCCCGAACTTTGTCTGTGCAGGTTTGGGAGAAATCGATGGCGTCCGCCGTAGAAAAGGCAATTCGAGAATCCGACCTGGGCCTTAATCCTCAAGCCATGGGTGAGTCGATTCGCGTACCCATGCCGGCACTCACCGAAGAGCGTCGTCGGGATTTGACCAAAGTCGTTCGCAATGAAGGCGAAGATAGCAAAATTGCTATCCGTAATTTACGCCGTGATGCCAACGAAGGTCTCAAAAAATTGGTCAAAGACAAAGACATTTCTGAGGACGATGAAAGACGCGCGCAAGACCGGATCCAAAAACTGACCGACCAGTTTGTGGCTGATATAGACAAAATAGTGGCTGAGAAAGAAGCCGAAATCATGAAGGTTTAACGAGTACCAACTTTTGAAATCTGTCAGCTCTACCCAAGCGGTTCCAACTGTCTGCGCCGTGCCTTCACACGTGGCTGTCATCATGGATGGCAACGGTCGTTGGGCGCTCAATCGACATTTGCCGCGCACGGCTGGGCATGCCAGGGGAGTTCGATCCGTGAGGGCGGTGGTTGAGTCCTGTGTCAAAGCGGGCGTCGGTCACCTGACTTTGTTTGCATTCAGTTCAGAAAACTGGCGCAGACCTCCCGATGAAGTCTCGCTTTTGATGCGGTTATTTGTACAGGCGCTTGATCGAGAAGTTTCTCAGCTTCGAGACAACGGTGTTCGGTTAAGGGTTGTGGGTGACTTATCGATGTTTGAGCCCAAGCTTCGAACCATGATTGCGCAAGCGCAGGATTCGACGGCACACAACGACAAATTGCATTTAACAATTGCCGCCAACTACGGTGGCCGTTGGGATATTCTCCAAGCCACTCGTGCCATGTTGCGCGATCGGCCAGATTTGGCTCAAGATCCCTCAGCCATTGATGAAAATGCCTTTACGCCCTACTTGAGCATGGCTTGGGCTCCCGAACCTGATCTCTTCATCCGTACGGGCGGAGAGCAGCGTATATCCAACTTCTTGATCTGGCAGCTGGCTTATACCGAGCTCTACTTTACCGATACCCTCTGGCCTGACTTTAAAGAGGCTGATTTATTAGCGGCCTTCGAGTGGTACCAGACGCGTGAGCGACGGTTCGGTCGAACCAGTGCCCAATTGCCAGTCAATGCAATCATGACCACCCCATGCTAGCCAAACGGATCATCACCGCCATTGTTTTGTTATTGGTTTTGGTGATTGTGTTAACGATTGAACCGAAATGGCCGTTACTGTCTTTTATTAGTCTCGCCGTTGGGGTCGCGACCTACGAATGGCTCCGACTGACCGTCCCAAAACAGTCTTTGCTCGCTCTCTCTCTCGGGTTGGCCATGCTGTGTTTTACGCTCTATCAGTCTTGGCAGTGGCAGATCGACCCTGCTGGTCAGCGACTATTGTTTCAAGCTTGCGTGATTGTCAGTGGGTTAATTTGGTTATTTGTTATCCCAACATTGATGTATCGCGTGCAGAGCACCGCTGCACCGCTCTCAGGATGGGCCTTTTTTGCGCCAATTTGTCTTTACGCCACTTGGGGTGTTCTGGCAGATTTGTGGATTCGTAGCGGTGCCTGGTCTTTGATCTCGTTGCTAGTAGTGGTCTGGATTGCTGATATTTTTGCTTATTTTGGCGGTCGCCAATTCGGTCGCCACAAACTGGCGCCAAACATAAGCCCAGGTAAAACGCGAGAGGGGGCTTTGATTGGACTCGCGGGTGTTTTACTGTGGATGTTAGCTTCTTCACAATGGCAGGGTAGTTTTGCTGCTGAGGTGTTGAGCCGAATGGGGTGGGCTGGGCTGGTATTTAGCGCACTACTACTGGGTTCAGTGTCCGTTTTAGGTGATTTATTTGAGTCCTTACTCAAACGATGTGCTGGTGTTAAGGATTCTGGCAGATTGCTACCGGGCCATGGAGGTGTCTACGATCGAGTGGATGCGGTCGTGGCCGTTGTGCCCATAGCCTATCTTCTGACAAACGACTTTTGGTATTGATGACACAACAAAATATAACCATCTTAGGCTCAACGGGGTCGATAGGGCAGAGCACTATCGACGTCGTCATGCGTCATCCCGATC
>JAWOGG010000244.1:0-3788 GCA_046497085.1 Orrella sp. | reverse complement strand
GTACCCCCAACGAAGGCATCCCAATCTCGCTCTCAAAGGGTTGTTTATCCCTGGTCATCAGAATCATATTTACGCCTCGGGTTTGCCATTTGTCAGAAATGAGTTTATATTTCTGACAAATGGAGTTTAATCATGAGCCAACTTACTGAAACCATCTTGTCTGCTGCGCAAGCCCTGCCCGAGGGCGGCCTGTTGTCGGCCAAGGAATTTCTTCATCTGGCCTCTAGAGCTGCGGTGGACCAGACTCTTACCCGCCTTACCCGCGAAGGCAAACTCATGCGCGTTGGGCGAGGTGCCTACGCCGCACCGGTGGTTAGCCGTTTTGGTGTGCGCCCGCCGTCGACTGAAGCTGTGTTCAAAGCCATTGAGTCCACAAGTGGTGAGGTGATCGTGGCTAACGGTGCCACTGAGGCCAATGCGCTGGGCTTGACCACACAAGTGCCGACCCGCGAGGTATTCCTGACTTCCGGGCGTCCACGCAAGTTGCAACTCGGTAACCGCACCGTTGAGCTTAAGCATGGCAACCGATGGCAACTTGCCCTGGGCGCTCGACCGGCTGGCATGGCAATCCGTGCGCTCTCCTGGCTTGGACCTGAACAAGCATGCTCGGCCCTGAAGGTGCTTAAGACCAAGCTGTCTTCAGAAGAATGGGCTGCCATGCGCTCTGCGCGAGCAGTATTGCCTAGTTGGATGGCGCGTGCGGTGAGCGAGGTCAGCGAACATGCCTGAGTCGTGGTTTGAACTCAGCCTAGCCGACCAGTCCGAAGCCCTTGAGGTGGCTGCTGCTCGAAGCGGTCGGCCAGCGCATTTGCTAGAAAAAGACATCTGGGTGGTCTGGGCCTTATCCGCAATTTACGCATCGCCGCTAGGCGACACACTGACCTTCAAAGGTGGCACGTCACTGTCAAAGGTGTACAAGGTCATCGACCGTTTTTCTGAAGACATCGATCTGACCTACGACATACGAGAGTTGGTACCTGACCTATTACGCGATGGCAACCCCATTCCGCCTTCAGCGAGCCAGGAGAAAAAAGTCACCAGCGCGGTCCGCAGCCGTTTGCCGCATTGGATTGAGCAAAACGCCCGACCCGTCATCGAGCAGGCACTGGTAGCGTGTGGACAGCAAGCTGAACTGAGTCTGGCAGGCAACAGTGGTGACAAGCTCATCATCACTTATCCGGCAATCAAAAAAGGAACCGGCTACGCTGCTGCTGCGATCCAACTGGAATTTGGTGCACGAGCCACTGGCGAGCCCCACCAGAGACATCATGCGGCCTGCGACATTGCCCCGCTCATTGATGGGGTGGCTTTTCCTACAGCTCAGCCCTTGGTGATGGCGGCGGAGCGTACCTTCTGGGAGAAAGCGACGGCGGCACACGTCTATTGCTTGCAAGGGCGTCTGCGTGGGGATCGCTATTCACGCCATTGGTATGACCTTGCCGCTTTGGCTAAAACAACGCACTTCGAATCGGCCGCTCGCGATCACAAGCTGGCGCGACAGGTAGCTGAACACAAGTTCATGTTCTTTACCGAGAAAGATGCAAACGGCGGCAAGATAGATTATTTCCGAGCGACTTTCGGGCAACTGCAACTGATTCCTAAAGGGCCATCGTTTGACGCGCTAGCGCAGGACTACACCGCCATGCTCGAAGACGGGTTGCTGGCGATTGATCAACCTTCTTTCGAGGTCGTCATGGCGAATTGCGAGATGATTCAGGACAAGGTCAATGGTCTGACCCTGAAAGACTGACTACAAGGTAGGAAATTTGCTGATGCGGCCATTGCTTCGTTTTTGGCCTTACTCGAAAAAGACATCCGCAGGGGTCAGCACTTGTGCAACCTGCCGGACGGGCTGGTGCAGGCCATGCAGGCCTCGGCGACGCTGCCCGTTGATCTGGACCCTGACATTGAAGGTGATGTGGCGCTGTGATCCAGCGTCACGGCCGGAATCTGCTCTTCCACGAATGTCTGTTTGAGCAACTGCAAAAAATCGGGAACCGCAAACTGGTACCCAAGGCTGAACATGGGCGCTACGAGATCACCAACTTCAACATCCATCAAGATGTTTGCATCACTAATTAATAGCAGCATCACCGCCCTCCATTGAGCGGACGCGCCGAAACTGTTGCAGTGGCATATTCATGAGCTCGGCAGCCTTCGACTCGCCGATGTAATCCTCGGCTAGCGCGTGAAACACCAACTGCTCGAAAATGTGGGCCTTCTCGGTGGGGTATTCACTTCCCGGCTCTTTCCGATACCAACCCTTTAAGCGGAACAACTTGGCCTGTGCTTCGCGGTAAGCTGGCGAGATGATGCCAAGGTCTCGGGCGCGATACAGAATTCCCGCCATCGACAGCCCAAACTCCTCTTTTAATAGCCCCAGCTCCTTGTGTTCGATGGCGTTGCGATGTCGTCCGAGCGCTTGCAGCACCGATGCGCGCGGAAACAGAAATGTGCCAGCGAAGCGGTTGCACGCCATCTCCTCGTCCAGATCATCCGCAAGCCGCCCTTCGAGCATGAGGTGACCTAGCTCGTGCGCCAGCGTGAAGCGCTGACGATCCCCCGGCCAGTGGCGACCAACGACCACGATGGGCATGCCAATGACGCGAGCCGCGAGGCCATCGAATTTGTTCTCGGCGTCCGCTTCAATCATGAAGACACGGATGCCATTGGTTTCCAGAACATCGATCAAATCGGGGATTGGGTTAAGGCCTAGATTCCATGCCTCGCGGACGCGCTCGGCAGCCTCTTCAATCTGATCCATCGCTGTAATGGACGAGGCAAGTCCGTCGACTGTGGCGAACGCCTTGACGGGCGATTGCGGGAAGAGGTTTTCCAGTTCGATGCGACGTTCAATCAGGTCGATCACTTCGTGTGTAATCGCGTCCAGTCGCTTTTTAGGCAAAGAGCTGCGCTTGCGGTACTCGATACCCTCAAGAGCAACCGACTCCGGGCGGAAGAAATACTCAGTACGTATATTTAGCGTGCGCGACAGCCCGAGCAGGATGTCGCTTGAAGGCATGGCAATGCCGTCTTCGTACTTCTTTATTGCCACGTGAGACACCCCCACGCGTTCGCCGAGATCGCGCAGAGATAATCCTGCCGCCTTACGAGCTCGATGGAGTCGAATGCTAAACATGGCTGTCCTCACGTACCCTCAATCGGGTGATTGCAGTGGTTAACAAAAACTACTTAAATTAATTATATTGTAAACCGCAATCACCTCAAGGTTTTAATGAAAAATAGGTCTACAGTCGGCAACTGAGTGTGGCTTGGCGAATTCGGGGTCGATCTCTCATCTCGGGATAGAAATGGTGCTCGACAGTGTCTGATTGGGAGCATGGCGTCAAAAAGCCGGGACGGCCAGCGTTGCGTTTGCTGACTGTGATTCAGAAGAAGGGGCTCGAGGCTATTGCCTAACGGGGACAATCACCCGAAACGGTACTCACTGTACTCACTGAACCCCAGCAGTACCCAGGTGTTGAAAAAATGGGTTCGAAACCAGTCATCTGCCCTTCCATAATTAACGGTCCTTTACGATCTTGATCAGATCTTGATCGGTCAGCTACTGAAACTTCTTGAGAATTTTGGTGAAGCCCGGCTGAGAAGTGTCAGTTGACCAGCCTCGAAGACTGTTCTTCAAATTCGATTACGGCTTGCCCGTTCGGTTTAGGACAGGCATTGTCAGTCCAAGTCTGTTTCCTTCCACAGCTGTTGTCAAGCCCATATGAACGCGCTGTTTGCCATGGAAGCCAAGCGGAACTCGCCAAATAGACGTGGTGAATGAC
>JAWOGG010000047.1:0-3716 GCA_046497085.1 Orrella sp. | reverse complement strand
CGCGCCCACGGCTATTCGGGTGTTGAAAAAACAAGATCCTGCGTTACTCAAAAAATATGACCTATCGAGCCTTCGTGCCTTGTACATGGCAGGCGAGCCGCTCGATGAGCCGACAGCAAACTGGATTTCAGAAGGGTTGGGTAAACCCATTATCGATAATTATTGGCAGACCGAAACGGGTTGGCCTATTTTGGCGGCTCAGCCCGGCATTGAGGCACGCCCCACCAAATTCGGTAGCCCCTCATTTCCTGTTTATGGGTTTGATGTTCGTGTGATTGATGAGCAAACTGGACAAGATCTGGGTGCTGGCGAAAAGGGTGTTGTCGCCATCGTGCCGCCATTGCCTCCAGGTGCCATGTCAACGGTCTGGGGTGATGACGAACGGTTTGTGAACACTTATTTTTCTGCGGTGCCGGGTAGACAGGTTTACTCGACCTTTGATTGGGGCTTGGTTGATGAAGACGGCTATTGGTTCATACTTGGTCGCACCGATGACGTGATTAATGTCGCAGGGCACCGTTTAGGTACTCGAGAGATTGAGGAGTCGGTCAATGCGCATGAGACGGTGGCTGAATCTGCGGTGGTCGGTGTCGCGGACTCTTTAAAAGGACAAGTGGCTGTCGCTTTTGCTGTGCTCAAGCAACCCGAGCGGTATGAGACCCATGAGGAAAAGTTAGCCTTAGAGGGCGATATCATGAAGCTTGTCGATCAGCAGCTAGGCGCTGTCGCTCGTCCAGCCCGGATTCGGTTCGTTAATGCCCTGCCAAAGACACGCTCGGGTAAAGTATTGCGTCGGGCCATTGTTGCGGTCTGTGAAGGCCGTGACCCAGGTGACCTGACAACCATTGAAGATCCTTCCACGCTAGAACAAATTAGAGAATCCGTATGAAATCAAAAGCCGTATTGCAAGAAGCCGACGTCAGCGCCATTTTGGCCGCTGCCAAAACCTTTGCCATTGAAAACAACTGGGCTGTCACCATCGCCGTGGTCGACGATGGCGGTCATTTGTTGGGCCTATCCCGGCTAGACAATGCCGCGCCTATTTCGGCCCACATTGCCCCAGCCAAAGCAAACACGGCGGCGCTCGGTCGACGCGCGAGCAAGATTTATGAGGACGTTATCAACAACGGGCGCACTTCTTTTTTAAGCGCGCCGGTTTTGGAGGGCATGCTTGAGGGCGGTGTCCCTATTATTGTTGATGACCAAGTCATTGGTGCGGTTGGTGTGTCAGGCGTACAGTCATCAGAGGATGTACAAATTGCGCAGGCGGGTCTGGCAGCATTAGGCTAGTCCTAAAATTGTCAGAAGTCGTCAGCATCATTGTTGAATGATTTTTTTTCGGTCAGAGGAGACCTCAGATCATGTCCAATTCCATTGAATCTGTAATGGTAGAAAATCGGGTGTTCCCGCCGCCAGAAGGCTTCGTCAAGCAAGCCAATGTCAGCGGACAAGCGGCCTATCAAGGCCTTTTGGCAAAAGCAGATGAGGATCCGGATGGGTTCTGGGGTCAGTTAGCCAAAGAGAACTTGCACTGGACTAAGCCTTTTACTGAAGTGCTCGACGAATCGAAGGCACCGTTTTACCGATGGTTCGGCGATGGAGAGCTCAATGTTTCGGCCAATTGTTTGGAGGCAAACCTTGAGCGCGGTCTCGGTGACAAAGTCGCTTTGATCTTTGAAGCTGACGACGGTACGGTGACGCGAGTAACGTACCAAGCCCTCTATGAAAAAGTCTGTCAAATTGCCAACGGCTTCAAAAAACTAGGTTACAAAGCCGGGGATCGAGCCATTGTCTATTTGCCGATGTCGGTCGAAGCCGTGGCTGTGATGCAGGCATGTGCTCGCTTAGGCATCATCCACTCGGTGGTGTTCGGTGGTTTCTCTTCAAAAGCCTTGCAAGAACGCATCATCGATGTGGGTGCCTCTTTGGTCATTACGGCTGATGAGCAGGTCCGAGGCGGCAAGAATCTGCCATTGAAGCCTGCGGTCGATGAGGCCTTTGAGCTAGGCGGCTGCGAGGCGGTTAAGCATGTGGTGGTCTATCAACGCACGGGCGGACAAGTGACCTGGCATGCGTCACGCGACGTGTGGTTGCACGACATCATTGAGGGTGAAGCCACTACATGTGAGCCCGTGGCGGTCAACGCCGAGCACCCTTTGTTTATTTTGTATACGTCCGGTTCAACCGGCAAACCCAAAGGTGTGCAGCACTCAAGTGCTGGTTATTTGCTTTGGGCCAAGCTGACGATGCAATGGACGTTCGATGTCAAGCCTGACGATGTGTTTTGGTGTACTGCTGACGTGGGGTGGATCACGGGTCACACCTATATCACCTATGGGCCTCTGGCTGCAGGGTTAACGCAAGTCGTGTTTGAAGGCGTGCCAACCTACCCGGATGCTGGCCGCTTTTGGGACATGATTGAGCGCCATAAAGTATCGATCTTCTACACCGCCCCGACTGCCATTCGCTCACTCATTAAGGCATCAGAGACCGACGAGAAGTTTCACCCCAAATCCTTTGATTTGTCGTCACTGCGACTGTTGGGTTCGGTTGGTGAGCCTATCAATCCCGAGGCTTGGATGTGGTATCACATCAATGTCGGTGGCGAACGCTGCCCAATCGTGGATACTTGGTGGCAAACCGAAACCGGAGGCCACATGATTACGCCACTACCGGGCGTGACGCCTTTAAAGCCCGGTTCATGCACCACCCGATTGCCTGGTATTGCGGCAGCCATCGTTGATGAAGCCGGTGGCGATGTGGATGCTGGGCAGGGCGGTTTCCTGGTGATCAAGAGACCTTGGCCATCGATGATTCGAAACATCTGGGGTGATCCAGAGCGATTCAAGTCGAGCTACTTTCCAGAAGAGCTTAAAGGATACTACCTAGCCGGTGACGGTGCGCAGTGCGACGCCGACGGTTGCTTTTGGATCATGGGGCGCATTGATGATGTGCTTAACGTCTCTGGTCACCGACTCGGCACCATGGAGGTGGAGTCAGCCTTGGTTTCTCATGAATTGGTCGCTGAAGCGGCGGTGGTTGGTCGCCCAGACGCAACCACCGGTGAAGCGGTTGTCGCTTTTGTGGTGCTAAAAGGGCCGGCACCGGAAGGCGAACAAGCTGTTGCGACCGCCAAGCAATTGCGTGATTGGGTTGCCAAGGAGATTGGACCGATTGCCAAACCCAAAGAAATTCGGTTTGGGGATAACTTGCCCAAGACACGGTCGGGCAAGATCATGCGACGTTTGTTGCGTGTGGTGGCAAAGAATGAGGAAGTCACCCAAGACGTCTCGACCTTAGAAAATCCGGCGATTTTGAGTCAACTAACCAAAGCGGTATAGCTGTATAGCGATCTAGGGCATGCACGTGCTTTAACTGGATTGCAAAAAAGGTCGGTCACCTCTCACTCAAAGGGAAGTGGCCGGCCTTTTTAATGCTTTTAAGGTGTCGTGGCCCGTGAGTGGCTTAGCTTATGAGTCTGAGGGTTTGATGAATTCAATTTCCACAAACGCCAAGGGTTCGTCACCGCCATTGATGACATTGTGGTTAACGCCTGCCGGTCGGTTGTAGCTAACCCCTTGCTTGAGCGCCGCCTGCGAGGGTCCATCTGGTGTTTCGAGGTGCAATAGGCCATCGGTCACCGGTACGATCACATAGTCGTGTGCATGGGTGTGCCAACCGGTTTCTTCACCCGGCTGAAAGAGATAGTGGGTCAC
>JAWOGG010000249.1:0-11968 GCA_046497085.1 Orrella sp. | reverse complement strand
CATAAGGGGCAAAAGGTCCCTGTTTTCTCCCAGGTCTACGTAAATCCGCTTTCTAACACCCAGCGACAGACCCTGCGGAGAGCATCCCATCAACCGGGTTCCATCCGTGCATCGGTGCTGGTTTAGTCACATGTCACCAGATAACAGTTTGACGATTGTTCTTGCCAACCCCCGCGTGAACGCAGTGCAGGCGGTGGTTCAGGCGACAGAAGAATTGTTGCTGACGGCAGATTTACTGTTGATGCCCGGTGGTGAGTCTTTGCCGCTTGAGCCTGTCCTAGCGGCAGTTGGGGCAGCGCACACAGTTGTGCTATCAGTGACGGATAGCCGCATTCAACGGCTGCCAAATGAGCAAAGGCGTTCCTATGAGAATGACCTCCTTGAGTTACAAGTGTCTTGGGGTTCCTCAGACCTAAAGGTTGGGGGTGCTGGGGAACGACGCGCGATTGTTGTGGGCGCAGGCATCAGCGGTTTAACGACAGCAGCGGTTTTGGGGATGAGGGGGTGGTCAGTGACGGTGGTCGATCCTTATCCGCCTGGCCCTGAAAGCCGCCACGCCCAGCATCTGGCTGCCGCGCTAACGCCAGTGATTTCTAGTGATGACAATGAGCGCTCGCAGTTGGCACGGGCGGGTGCCTTGGCGGCCGATCGGTTTTGGTCGCAGTTGCCCGCCATTATTGGTCGTCGTTGCGGGGCTTTACAACTTCAAAAGCCAGAATCACAAAGTCGGTGGGTCGACTTACGGGCTGTGAGCGAGGCGTTTGATATGCCTGCCTGGGCGCACTGGGTTGACGCCGCCCAAGCCAGTGACTTGGCTGAAATATCGCTAGATCGAGGGGGCTTATGGATGCCTGGCGGCTGGTTGGTGCAGGTGGCCGCCTTATTAAAAGTGTTGGCAAAGATGCCTGGAGTGGAGGTGGTCGCGGCGCGTGCGGATCAGGTGCGCCGGCAGGCGGGCCATTGGCAGGTTTTAGATGAAGTGTCTAACAATCTGGCACAAGCGCCCACGCTGGTGCTGGCCAACGCAAGTGACACCTATCATTTGCTAAAACGATCGGGTTTGACTGAGGTGCTGCCGGTCTCTAAAAGCCCGCGTGTGGCGGGCCTACATCAACTGGCAGGTGAGATCACATGCTTGCCGGCGCAAGCATTAAGTGGCGGACCCGCGTGTATTGTGGGTGGTGATGGCTATGTGTTGCCGGCCGTCGATGGTTGGTGCGTCTCGGGCGGGACCTATCTGCGCGGGGTGACTGACGCTTACTGCACCCCAGAGGGCGTTGCTACCAATATCAAGCGAGCCGGCGAACTATTGAATCGGCCAGATTTGGCACAAACCATTCACTCCGAGTCTTTGCCGGGGTGGGCAGGATTTAGAGCGGTGTTGCCGGGCCGTCTGCCAGCGATTGGTCCAGCCGGTGGCGCTGCGTTACAGGGCCTTTGGTTATTTACGGGGGCTGCCTCGCGAGGCCTGACGTGGTCGGTCTTGGGGGCGGAACTGATTGCGGATGCTCTCGATGGTGCCCCACCTAAGCTAAATAAAACTTTACTAAAGCAAGTTTTCCCCGGCTTGTAACCGTTTTTTGTGAAATATTGGCCTTTTATCAGTGTCAAGAACGATTTAATTTGTGTGCAGAGTTTATAAAACTGATTAATTCCGTCAAAATAGAGGTTTTAGTTAGCTAAGTATCTTCAAACTACATGAATCTTGAATCACTGAAAATCGTCGAGAGCGCCCCTTCCAAAGTGATTTTTGATGCTGGATCTGGCAACCGTCTCGTCATTGAGCCGCATGCGCCTGGCACGTATCGACTTCGATTTGGCACTGAGCAAGCTGTTGCCACTGACCTGCCCACCGGCGGTCGTGCAAAGCTACGCGCGGAGATGTTGATTGCGCGCCCTGAAGCTATTTTTGAAATCGAGCTCGAACCCTTGCCCGACGGCAGCGGTTGGCACCTAGCCTTGGGTGACACCGCTTTGGTTGTGAAACAGTCGCCATTTGGGTTGTCATTGATTCGTGGTGAGCGAGTTTTATTGTCGTTGGCTCAAGGCGCTATCGGCCACGACGAGGAGCATTGGTCGTTTGGCTTTGCCTTAAAAGACAACGAGTCGGTTTATGGCCTCGGGCAAACCTTGACCGATCTCAATCGTCGTGGCGAATACATTGTGTCTGATGACCCGTCGCACCGAGCATTGCCCTTTGCTTGGAGTCCTTCAGGCTGGGGCATCTATGTGAACACGATGGGCAGGGTTGATCATGACGTTGCACATGATGATTCAGGTGTCTATGAGATTCATGCTCAAGCGCAAACGCTAGACTTGTTTTTGTTGGCGGGCGATCCTTGCGACATGCTCAACCAGTACACCGCTTTGACCGGTCGAGCGGGGCAGCCTTCGCTTTGGGCGCTTGGCTGCTGGCTCAAGCAGCCGCCTGATTGCTCTTTGACGGAACTACTAGAAAAAATACAGCAATTGCGAGCCCTCGGCGTAAGCTTAGATACTGTCATGCTGCGTGCGCCTATGGCTTGGCGTTTTCAAGACGCCAAACTAGGCATTGAATGGGATAGCAGTCGCTTTCCAGATCCCAAGCAAGTTTTGGAGTTGTTCGCCAATCGATCCATCCACGTATGTCTTTCAACTTTGCCCGCCATAGAAAAAGACACGGCTGCGTTTGAAGAGCTTGAGGATCGGGGCTGGTTGTTAATGCACGACAGTGGTGACGCTTGCGTGTTCAAAGGAAACGAAATAACCAACGGTAAGGATTTTGGGTTACTGGATTTAACCCATCGGGACGTTTATCAGCAGTGGGTTGATCGTCATCGCCAGCTAGCAGAAGAGGGTGTATCGGCTGTACGTTGTGATGTGCCATTCGATATTCCGGCAGACGTCACCGCCCGCGGAGGTGAAACAGGACCACGCTTGCAAACGCTTTATCCCATTTTGGTGCGCCAATCGTTGTACGAGGCATGCGCAGGTCATAAGGTGCCGCCCGAGGGTGTTGTGCTGACCAATGATCTCGTGCCAGCTGCGCAGCGCTTCCCATGGCAAGCGCCCGTTGCGGTTGCAGATAACTGGGAAGGGATGCGCGAGACCATCGCGGCTGCTCTCTCGGTGGGCGCAAGCGGTGTACCGCTACAAATGAATAGTGTGGGTCTGGAAGATGGACGAGCCGACAAGGTCGATACCGAGCGATATCTCCGATGGCTGGCCATGTCGGTTTTTTCCGGTAATTTGCAATTTGAAAGTGTTGCCGAACTTGAGTCGCCCCTTTGGACAGAGCCACTTCGGGAATGTTTTGCGCACTGGATGCGGTGGCGTTATCGTTTAGTGCCCTATGTGTTGGGTGCGATCGAGGACTCGGGTCGAACGGGTTTGCCTGTGCAGCGTTCGATGGCGATGTGTTTTGCTACGGATCAAGAAGCGCATCGTTGGGATACCCAGTACATGTTTGGCCCGGCCTTGCTGGTCGCGCCAGTCACGCAGCCTGGACGCTCAAGACAAGTTTATTTGCCGGCAGGCGATGCATGGTGGGATCTCAGCACTGGGTGGCGTTACGAGGGTGGTGTGACCTTAGAGATGGAAGTCGGCTTAGACACCATTCCAGTATTTGGTCGCGAGGGGCATATGCTGTGCTTGGGCCCAGCTGCAGCTCATACAGGCGAGTTCAATTCAGCCAAGATCCTCGATGAGGTCTGGATGTTTGGAATGCCGGTGCACAACCCAGTTGTCATGCGCAACAAAATCAGGGTGATGCAGATGCAGGGCTCTAGTTACATCAAGGGTTTGGAAGGTTTAAAAATTCTTCCCTCAGAGGGCCTTGAGGTCAAGCGACGGGGTGCCGAAGTGCGGATATCCCGGGCGCGTTAATATGTCTTCAGGTCAATGAATCGGGCCAATGTTTGGCTCACTAGCCTACGTTGCCTTTGCTTTTGTTTTTTTGCCGTTTTATTTGGGTCGGCTCAAGCAGCCGCACCCACTAATCTTATTGCCCAACAGTCCTTCTACGAGGACAGGACGGGCGAGCTGACATTTGCTGATGTTCGAGAAAAATCCTTCACCCCTTACACGGGGATTTTGACCAAAGGGTTTTCTGAGTCAGTCTTTTGGATCAAGCTCACCATAGATCCGAAGACTGATGAAGGCCGCCAATCGATAACCGATCAGCAGCTCACTTTTTCTTTGCCACCGTCTAGGCCCACAGCGGGTGAATTGGTGGTGCGTGTGCGTCCACCATACTTGGACGACATTAGGCTTTACGACCCGCTCGAACCAGAAAAAAATGCTCGGGTGACTGGCGATTTGCACCCGTGGCTGGCATCTGAGTTTCGCTCGTTGAACCATGGCTTTGTCATCCCTGAGGGATCCGAGCCGCGCACTATTTGGTTGAGAGTGCAGTCTACGAGCACCATGCTAGTGGGCCTAGATGTGTACCCCTATGATGTCATGCAGGGCCTCGAACGACGTCAAGAGCTGATAAGCACTATCGATATTGTGCTCATTCTTTTTCTTATTTTGTGGGGCGGGGCCATATTTGTCTCCCGCCCGGACAAAGTGGTGGGTGCTTTCTTGCTGGCGATGGTCGCCACGTTTTTCTTCGCCACCAACTATTTAGGCTATTACCGAATCTTTTTAGAGGACTATTTTCCACCTGACGTCATTGATAAAGCCTACTCGGTGTTGGTGATGGTGTTGCCTGCCACACTTTTATTGTTTCACCGCAGGGTGATTGCCGAGTATCAGCCAAAGCCGTGGATGAAAGCGCTGTTATTACCTGGCCAATATTATTTCGTGGTCGGTTTGGCCTTGTATTATCTGGGCTACCAAACGCTGGCGCTGCAGACCAATGCCTTGATTGTGTTGCTCTCAACTGCATGGATATGTGTAATCTTGATGTTTGGTGTTAACCGAGAAAGCTGGGATCACCCTGATTCAGCGCTGCTGTCAAAGAACCTGCTGCTAGGTTATTACGTGCTGCTCACGGGCTTGTTCGTGATGTTGGCGTTACCCGCGCTAAATTTATTGCCTCCAGCAGAAGCCTCCTTGGGACGCAGCCTAATTCATGGTGCGGTATCGTTTGGCGCATTGGCTGGCATCGTGCTGTTGCGAGGCCGACTTTTAGAACAAAAGCGCCAGCGCGCCTTGGCGTCGGCAGAGCAGGCCGCTCATTTCGAGAAGAGCAAACGGGTCGAGCAAGACCAGTTCTTTGCGATGCTCACACACGAGATCCGAACCCCGTTGACTGTGATGACGTATGCCGCGCAGACTTCTCTGCCGGATGAACAACTCCGTGATCACGTCAAACACAGCATTCAAGAAATCGATCAAATCATCGAGCGTTGTGTGCAAGCCGATAAAGTCGATCAAGAGGGCATCCCCTTGGCACTGAGTCGTGTCAAGATAAGCGATCTAATCAATGACACGCTTGGAAGATTTTCCCGTCAAAGACTAACGTTAACTTTTAGCCTAGACTCGGATATAACAGCCGTTACGGATGTGTCACTGTTTCATATCGTCGCCGGCAATCTGATCGAGAACGCCTTGAAGTATTCGCCACGTGATTCAAGCGTTACAGTCTCTGTCAGTGACCGCCAGAAAATAGGTCTAACAGAGCAAACAGAGCAAACAGAGCAAACAGAGCAAACAGAGCAAACAGGGCAAACAGGGCAAACAGGGCAAGTCGGCTTGAGTATTTTAGTGAGCAATCTGGTTGGGCCCGCGGGTTTGCCTGATCCGCAAAAGCTCTTTGACAAGTACTATCGGGCGCCTAGAGCCCGAAACATCACGGGCTCTGGGCTTGGTTTGTTCGTCGCTCGCTCGTTTGCCGCTAAGATAGGGGCGCAGTTGCATTATCAAACATATGACAATCAAATCGTTTTTGAGCTATGGACACCAACACAAATGTCTTAGTCGTTGAAGATCACGACAATTTACGCGACATATTGACTCGTCATCTCACACATCACGGCTATTGCACTGTGGGTGTTCCCGACGCGATGGGTTTGTACGAAATGATAGTCAAACAAACATTTGACGCCATTGTGCTTGACTTGAATCTGCCCGATGAAGATGGACTGATGATCGCTAGGCGTTTACGTGCGACCTATCCAAATATTTTTATCGTGATGATGACAGCCCGAAATACGAACACTGACCGGGTGGCTGGTTACAACAGTGGTGCAGATGTTTACATCACCAAACCCTCCTCAGGTGATGAGTTGTTGGCGGCTATCAACAGCTGGCAACGCCGCTCAAAAACGCAATCGGTTGATCAAAGCCGGATTGAGTTTCACATACAGTCTCGAGATTTGATTGGGATTGATCGCGTTTCACTAGGCTCGGCCGAAACTTTGATTTTGCAGTGCCTGTGTTTGGCACCCAATTTACGTAGCGAATACTTTCGATTGATAGAACTGCTTGACCTTCAGGTCGACGCAAAAGGCAAAGCGGCTCTAGAGGTACATATGACTCGCTTGAGAAAAAAATTATTGCAAGTGGGTTGCGCCAAACCGGCCATCAAGGCTATACGAAATGAGGGCTATCAGTTGGTTGAGCCTGTTGTGATTGTGTAGTGTTTCTGTTGCTAACACTCTTGATTTCGTTACTTGGCGCTCAGTGCATAAAAAAACCAAACAGCGAAAGCCAAAAAAAAACGCTCAGAGCAGCAAACTCAGTGGACACATTAGCCCACGCCCGGGGCTTTTCAGGATGCTATCGAGTTCATTTGTTTATTTAATGGCTCGCAACGGCGCTCGATTGCCGCTCATAATGGCTTAAAGGCATCAGGCAGGTTCTCACAGGCCACTTAATCGTGCTACCGTTTTGCACTTGTCGCCTGCTTTACTGGCAGTTGTTGAACGAGCCACTTTAGATGGAATTCCTTACATGAAAGCCTTTATTATCGATCCCACGCAGTCTGAAATTCGTCCAATCACTCTTTCGGGTGCAGAAGAGGAACTCAAGACCCTCTTGGGCGCAAAAGGCCTAGAGTATGACGATGTCAGTCCTCACGACGATAGGTTGTGTTTTGATGAAGATTGTTTTATCTCACAAAAGCCAGGTCGGTTTCAGCTAGACAACTTGGCTCCCGTGGCGGGTAGCGCTTTGGTGTTTGGTGCGGCCGATGAAAACGGTGAGGTTTCAGATGTGCGCATTGACCAAGAAGCGTTGGCAGCTCGCATCAAATTTTTGGCATAAATTACCAGTCACTTTCGAGTTAAAAACAATCAACGAGCCGAACCCTAATGCCACTTAACGCCATTTGACATAATTTTTCTTCAAAGTCATAATAGCGGGCTTGGGGTCGGTAGCTCAGTTGGTAGAGCAGCGGACTTTTAATCCGTTGGTCCCGGGTTCGAGTCCCGGCCGACCCACCAAAAAAATGAAAATCCCAGTCAGCGAGAGTTGGCTGGGATTTTGATTTTTGTTGGGGTTGATTTGTCCATGTGACATCAATTGCAGCAACTAACGGATTGACGGACCAAACATGGCAAAGATCTCGAAAAGTGTTGGGAAGACCGGTTCGGTCACGCCTTCGACTGCCTTACTCAATCAGAGGCTTGATACCTTACAAACACCTCGGATGCTGACACCATTCGAGATAGAATTATTGCGCAAGAGCAAAAGTGAAATGGCGGCCCGTTCCAAAGAGTTATCGAACGGTTGAGTTATTTTTTACTTGCACATTTTGCTGCACACTGCGTCAAGAGTGATTTAACCCATCGGTATTCATGCGGTAAATTTCACCGCCTCTATTTTTAATCCGTTGGTCCCTAGCTCGAGTCCTGGCCGACCCACCAAAAAATGAAAATCCCAGTCAGCGAGAGTTGGCTGTTTTTTTTTGCTCCTGATAACCAACCACATCTTGCCCCACGCAATGACTGCATACATTCATTTGGGGGGATTGCCATTAGGTCTGTGACAGCTTTTGCTATCAGAGATATTGCGCAGCAAACCGTGCCCTTCAGAGAGAGAGGGTGTGATTCTATGGTTTAAGCGCTTTGAAAGACGCCTTCAGCGGACTCGTGTCCATATTCTTTCATGCATATAAAACATGACAATGCCTGCGCCATTTAAGGTCAGGGCTAGCCCAAGGCTATCGAACCAGTTGCCTAGGTACCAGACGTTTATGGGCGTCATGACGATTAAGCCTGACACCTGCCAGGTAATGGCTTTCATCCAAGTGCGCTTCTTTGTTTCCATGACGTCATCTTGTGGCAAGATCAAAATTGAAACAATGTGCAAGAAACGAAACTAAATCAAATAAAATTGATAACTATCAATTACTGTGCATCGTGTAAATTATGAATCGAACCCAACGCGCTCAAATCTTTCGGCAACGAGTCCATGAGGTCATGCAGGATAGGGGCATCAATCGAAGCCAGTTGGCGGATCGGTCGGGTATTGATCGTTCGACGATTTCTTTGTTGCTGTCTGACCTTCACCTTAGGCTGCCGACCGGCCACGTCGTGGCTCAGATCTCGGCTGCGCTAGGTGTCACCACGGATTGGCTCTTAGGTCTGACGGCAGCCAAGTTAGTGGCAACAGAGTTGTTGCGACAGTCGTTGGAGTTGGCAGAAACATCAGGATTTGGATCAGACGAGCACACCGAACGGTGGTTAACGGAGTTCCAGGACGCCAAAATTCGAAATGTGCCGGTTAGTTTGCCCGAGCTCATGAAAACAGAAAGAGTGATGCAATTGGAGTACGCCAAAAACCCAGGTAGATCGGTGGCGCGTGCAAAGGATGACAGTGCAGCCCAGCTTGCCAACATGAGATTGCCGGGGCGTGATGTGGAATTTGCAATGCCCTGGCAGTCGGTGGCGCAGCTCACCCAGCGCGCCGGCGTCTGGGCACAACTCTCAAAACAGGAGGTGCAACGGCAACTCGCTCACATGGCCGACATATGCCAGGAACTATATCCAGCGACTCGTTTGCATTTGTTTGATTTGACCCACCACTACAGCGCTGCCATCAGTGTGTTTGGTCAGCGCCGAGCAGTTGTCTATATTGGCTCTGGGTACCTTGTGTTTCATACGACCCAGCATATTGCTTTTTTGACTAGACAATTTGATGCGTTGGTCAAAAGCGCTGCTATTCGCAGTGATGAGGTTCATGATTGGTTGCGCAGCCAGCTAGCGGAAGTGCGACCTTAGGAAGGTGCTTGAAGCGATTCAGGTAGCCCTAAACGCCTAAACACCGACAAACCTAAATGCCTGAAAATTTATCGCAGGGCATATACGGCGGCAGCAATCGCCACCAGTCCAACTGTGATCCAGCCCAAACGGTCGACGTACTTGTGTAACTGAGCTTCCATGCGGGCGCCGCCCCAGCGCATCAGTGCTGCCACCAGAAAAAACCGTGCACCACGCCCCACAACGGAGGCTAGCGCGAACGGAACCAATGACATCGACAAGACACCGGCGGCAACCGTAAATACCTTGTAAGGTATCGGAGAAAACCCTGCGACAAATACCGCCAAAACCCCCCAACTGCCAAACCACTCTAACGCCGATTGGTAGCCATTCCAGTAGCGTGGCTGTTCTTGCAGCCATGGCGCAATGGCTTCAAATGCCAGGGCGCCTATTGCATAACCTAGCAAACCGCCAAGGACCGATGCGATTGTCGTAATCCATGCAAAGCGCCAAGCTTTGTGCGGGTTAGCCAGGCACATGGGTGCCAGCATCACATCAGGAGGAATCGGAAAGAATGAAGACTCCGCAAAACTCATCCCGCCTAAATACCAAGGCGCGTGACGGTGACGTGACCATTGCATGACACGGGTATAAAGTGAGGAAAATAGTTTCACGATCGGGACAAATCAAAAAAGTTGCTTTGGCTTGGCTGCGGCCAAGATCGCCGACACATACGTGACGATGTCCCGGATTTTAGGGTAGTTTGGCAGCGTTTGGTCACTTAACGTAAATGATTGGCATGAAACTGAATGTGCTCGCCGATGAAGCTCGCAATGAAGTAGTAGCTGTGGTCGAACCCAGGTCGAAGATTCAACTCAAGGGCATGTCCAGCTTCCCGACAGGCTTCTTGTAGCAACTGAGGCTTAAGTTGAGTCGTTAAAAACTCGTCTGCCTCTCCTTGATCGACGAGCAGCGGCGGGGGTTGTTGTCCTGCTTTAATCAACTCGACCGTGTCGTGTTGCTCCCAACTCTGTCGGTCCTCTCCAAGGTAGGCCGTGAAGGCTTTGATGCCCCATGGCACTTGGCTAGGCGCCACAATCGGAGAAAATGCCGACGCGCTGCGATAGAAATTCGGATGGCGCAGTGCAAGCGTGAGTGCGCCGTGGCCGCCCATTGAATGACCACTGATGGCACGAACGTTATTTGCCGGAAAGTTTGCTTCGACGAGCGCCGGCAGTTCCTGAGTCACGTAGTCATCCATCTGGTAGTGCTTGGCCCAAGGTTGTTGGGTGGCGTTCAGATAGAACCCTGCACCTTGCCCTAAGTCGTAAGCCTCGTCATTGGCGATATCTTCACCGCGCGGACTGGTGTCGGGAGACACAATGATGATCCCATGCTCGTTGGCGTATCTCTGAGCGCCAGCTTTGTTGATGAAGTTTTGTTCTGAGCAGGTCAACCCTGACAACCAATATAGGACGGGACAGAGTTGTCCTTGAAGTGCATTTTTAGGTAAATAAATTCCAAACTTCATGTCGCAACTCAGCGTTGAAGCGTTGTGTTGCCATACCTCTTGAGAACCTTCAAAGCAGGCGTGTTTTTCTGTGCGTTCCATATGGCTCAGTCCTATTGATGCGGATTAATAGCGAACAACGCTGCGGATCGATTTGCCTTCATGCATCAGGTCAAAGGCTTTGTTGATCTCATCTAGTCCCATCGTATGTGTCACAAAAGGCTCGAGTTGGATTTTGCCGGCCATGGCGTCTTGCACCATGCCTGGCAGTTCCGATCGCCCTTTAACCCCACCGAAGGCGGTACCGAGCCAACGTCGACCCGTCACGAGTTGGAAAGGACGGGTGGAGATTTCTTGTCCGGCGCCAGCCACGCCAATGATGACCGATTGACCCCAACCACGGTGTGCACATTCCAATGCGGCACGCATGACGTTGACGTTGCCAATACACTCAAAGCTGTGATCGACACCCCACTCGGTCATCTCGACGATGACTTGCTGGATGGGCTTATCGTGATCTTTAGGATTGACGCAGTCGGTGGCACCAAAGACCTTGGCCAGTGCAAATTTGTCGGGATTGTTGTCAATGGCAATAATTCGCCCGGCTTTGGCGAGCGCCGCACCTTGGACCACCGCCAAACCTATGCCACCTAAGCCAAACACCGCCACGGTGTCACCTTCTTGGACCTTGGCGGTGTTTTTAACTGCGCCCAAACCAGTCGTGACACCGCAACCGAGCAAGCAAACCTGCTCTGGGTTGGCTTCGGGGTCAATCTTGGCGAGTGAGACTTCAGCCACCACCGTGTATTCGCTAAAAGTCGAGCAGCCCATGTAGTGATAGATAGGCTCGCCCTTATAGCTAAAGCGTGTCGTGCCATCGGGCATGACACCCTTGCCTTGTGTGGCGCGAACGGCGACACACAAATTGGTTTTACCGCTCTTACAAAAAAGGCATTCGCCACATTCGGCGGTGTATAGCGGAATGACATGATCACCGGGCTTCACGCTGGTGACGCCTTCGCCTACTTCCATGACTATGCCCGCGCCCTCATGCCCCAATACCGCCGGGAAAATCCCTTCGGGATCTTCGCCAGAAAGCGTGAAGGCATCGGTGTGACACACACCTGTGTGGGTGATTTTGAGTAAAACCTCACCTTTACGCGGTGGGGCCACGTCGAGTTCAACCATTTCAAGAGGTTTTCCGGGGGCAAAGGCAACTGCAGCGCGTGATTTCATGTCAATCCTTGATTTGGTAGGTGGTGAATTCGGGTCTATGCGTTTGATTGGGGGCGGTTGTCAACGTAGGTATGAGCGCACCAGCGATACAACA
>JAWOGG010000236.1:0-6014 GCA_046497085.1 Orrella sp. | reverse complement strand
GCAGTCTTGCGATGCTTGACCTCATCATCGCGCATCTGCACCACGATTTGGCGTGACCGATCATCTTGCGAAGGCAGCTTCTTTAAATGACTTTCTAGGTGAGCCTCGACCTGTCGTTCGGTTTCAGTCATGAACCCCAAGTTATATTTCTCCCCCGCTCGGCTCGCCAAAAGCCCTAACGTCAAGGAACTGGCATACCAAACCGGGTTCAACAGACTCGGTCTGCTTTTGTGTTCTTGTAATCGGTTGGCGCACCACACAAGATGGTCGGTTTCCTCGCGGGCTGCCTCACGGAGCAAGTCGCGCGTTTGCTCGCGTTCACAACCCAAAGCTTGGCCACGATAAAGCGCCTGTGCGCAGACTTCACCGACATGGTTCACACGCATCAAGCCCGCTGCATGACGTTGCTCTGGTGCTGGCAGGGCTTGCTCAGCTGGCTCGATCTGCCTGCCCGGCGGATACGGCCGCGAAGCCGCCGCGGCGCCAGAAAGCACTTGAAGTGCAACGGCCATTTCGCCCACAATCCGATCAAACGGTCCCTCACGGCGACGCAAAGGAGTCACTGATTTGGCCACGTTCATGCGTCACTATCTCCTGTCTGATTTAGATCACTAGTAAAGTGTAGAGGCGGTAAGAGCTAATATTACTGATATTGATCAAGCGTGAAAGGATATTCGATGGAATGCACAGTGCAGTGGGGTGGACCCGAAGGCATGTTGTTTGTCGCCAAAACCGGTACCGGGCATGTGACAGCCATGGATGGGGCACCGGACGGTGGCGGTCATAATCTAGCCCCAAGACCCATGGAAATGATCCTCGCCGGCACCGGCGCTTGTACCGCTTATGATGTGGTGCTCATCCTCAAACGCGGACGACACGCGGTGCAAGGCTGTGATGTCAAACTGACTGCCGATCGCGCCGAAAAAGATCCCAAAGTCTTTACCAAGATTCATTTCGCCTTCACGGTCTCTGGCCACAATCTCTCCCGACCTGTTGTTGAGCGTGCCGTGCAACTTTCACATGAAAAATACTGCTCCGCTTCGGCAATGTTGCATCACACCACTGAGATGACTGTGTCGGTAGACATCGTATCGACCGACACTCCCAACACAGAATCACTATGAACCAATACGAAACTTTCCTTCAGCACGTTTTTGATAATGGCGTCAGTAAAAGCGACCGAACGGGCACAGGCACACGATCGGTGTTTGGTTACCAGATGCGCTTTAACCTCCAAGAAGGCTTTCCGCTGGTCACGACCAAGCGCTTACACACGCGCAGCATTTTTGTGGAGCTGCTGTGGTTTTTACGGGGAGAGTCTAACGTCCAATGGCTAAAAGACCGCAAGGTCTCGATATGGGATGAATGGGCGCGCGAAGACGGCGAACTCGGACCCATATACGGCGTGCAATGGCGTTCTTGGCCAGCACCTGACGGCCATAAAATCGATCAAATCAGTCAAGTGGTCGAACAGATCAAATCCAACCCAGACTCCCGGCGCCTAATCGTCAACGCTTGGAATGTGGGACAAATTCCAGATATGGCTTTGCCGCCCTGCCATGCACTGTTTCAGTTTTATGTGGCGCAAGGCAAACTCTCTTGCCAGCTCTATCAACGCAGTGCAGATATTTTTCTTGGGGTGCCTTTCAACATCGCGAGCTACGCTTTGTTGACTCACATGGTGGCGCAACAGTGTGGTCTGGAAGTCGGTGATTTTATTTGGACCGGCGGCGACTGCCACCTATATGACAACCACGTCGAGCAAGCCACCGAACAACTGGCCCGCACCCCGTATGCTTACCCCACGCTCACCTTGGCACGACAGCCCGCGAGTATCTTTGACTACGAGTTAGAAGATTTCGTGATCGATAACTATCAATATCATCCACACATCAAGGCACCTGTCGCCGTATGACCCACCTATCCCTGATCGTCGCTTACAGTGCTAACCGTGTTATCGGCAAAGACAATCGAATGCCTTGGCAACTACCGAGTGACCTCGCGCATTTCAAACGCCAGACCAGCGGACATCCCATCATCATGGGCCGTAAAACTTGGGAGTCACTCGGCAGGCCTCTGCCCAACCGGCACAACATTGTCGTCACGCGCCGCGCGCAAGGCGACTTCACTGGGGCAACTGTCGTCGGCTCGCTTGAAGAGGCGTTTGCGGCAGTGGCCGATCAACCAACCGCCTATGTGATTGGCGGTGCGCAACTCTACGAGCAAGCCCTACCCATGGTCGACGAGGTCATCGCCACCGAAATTGACGCGCACATCGTAGGCGACACTTATTTTCCGGCGCTAGATGGCGACACTTGGGTGGTTTCCGCGAGTCAGGCGCAGCCCGAAGAAAACGGGCTGCGTTACGCCTTTGTGACTTATCACCGACGAACAGCTAAATCGGGGGCAACTTAATAGGGCCAACTATTAGGGCCAACTATTAGGGCAAACTAAGCCGTAGCGTCGGTCGTGACGTAGTCACTGATCGGTGGGCATGAGCACACCAAGTTGCGGTCGCCCCAGGCATTGTCAACCCGAGCCACCGGCGGCCAATATTTGTCTTGTAGCAATGACTCGACAGGATAAGCCGCTTGCTCGCGGGTGTAATCGTGATGCCACTCAGTCGCCATTAAAGTGCGAGCGGTGTGAGGGGCATTTTTAAGCACATTATCTGCCGCGTCACATTGGCCGTTAAGCACCTGGTTGATCTCACGTCGAATCGCAATCATCGCATCAATAAAGCGATCGAGTTCGGCCAATCCCTCAGACTCGGTCGGCTCAACCATTAAGGTGCCAGCCACCGGAAACGACATCGTCGGCGCATGAAAGCCATAGTCAATCAATCGTTTCGCAATGTCTTCTGCCGAAATACCGGTTTGGTCTTTGATGCCACGGATATCAAGAATGCATTCGTGAGCAATGCGGCCATTACGCCCTCGGTACAAAATCGGATAATGCTCACCCAAACGACTGGCGACATAATTGGCATTTAAAATCGCCACTTCGGTTGCTTGCCGTAAACCGCGAGCCCCCATCAATAAAATGTAGACAAACGAAATCGGCAAGATACTGGCTGATCCGAACGGCGCAGCACTGACTGGCCCCACTGGCACGTCCGCTGACAACCGACCAAATGCATCCACCGCACCGGGCAGATACGGGGCCAAATGAGCTTTTACCCCAACCGGACCCACGCCGGGCCCACCGCCACCATGCGGAATACAGAAGGTTTTGTGCAGGTTTAAGTGTGAAACATCGGAGCCAAACTTGCCCGGTTGCGCCACGCCAACCATGGCGTTCATGTTGGCGCCATCCATGTAAACCTGACCACCGGCAGCGTGCACCATGTCGCAAATCTGTGTGATCGCCTCCTCAAATACGCCATGCGTTGAAGGGTAGGTAACCATCAAGGCGGCCAGCCGATCACCTGCTTGATCGATGCAGCGCTCAAGGTCCTTGATATCCACGTTGCCTTGCGCGTCAGCGGCCACCACCACGACGTCCATACCCACCATATTGGCCGATGCTGGATTGGTACCGTGGGCAGAAGAAGGGATCAGGCAGATGTTTCGCTGATGATCACCATTGGCACGATGATAGGCTCGTATGGCCAGCAGCCCCGCGTACTCACCTTGCGCACCCGAGTTGGGTTGCAGACTGACCGCATCATAGCCAGTGATTTCGCACAAATCCCGCGACAGGCGCGTCATCAACTCTTGATAGCCCTCGGTCTGCTCGCGCGGAGCAAATGGATGGATATTGGCGAATGCTGGCCAGGTCACAGGAATCATTTCAACTGTGGCATTTAACTTCATGGTGCAAGATCCCAAAGGGATCATGCTGCGATCAAGCGCCAAATCTTTGTCCGACAGGCGACGCAAATATCGCAGCATATCGGTTTCTGATTGGATGCTTGAGAACACCTCATGCGACAAGCACGCCGATTGCCTAACCAGTTCGCTCGGTATGGCTCGCGACTCATTGGTTTGGCTAACTTTGACGGAGGAACCGACGACCGACCCAAATACATCAAGCAAGCTTTGCACGTCGTCAGAGGCGACTGTTTCATCAAACGACACAGCCAAATGGTTCTCATTAACCTGCCGCAAGTTGATGCCAGCCTGCACACAAGCTTGGTGAATCGCTCGAGTTTGTGGGCCGCTTGCCACCAACAGCGTGTCAAAAAAGGTCGTGTTGACCACGGTCAACCCTAGTTGCAAGAGACCGTCGCGTAAGGATTGCGTGTGGCCGTGCACCCGACTGGCCATTTGCTTTAACCCTTGCGGACCATGCCACAAGGCGTACATGCTGGCCATGACTGCCAACAACACTTGGGCGGTACAGATATTAGATGTCGCCTTCTCGCGCCGGATATGTTGTTCGCGTGTCTGCAATGCCAACCGCAACGCTCGATTGCCCATGGCATCACGCGACACACCGACCAAGCGGCCTGGCAGGTGCCGCTTGTGGGCGTCTTTACAGCTCATGAATGCTGCGTGTGGGCCACCATAACCAAACGGCACACCAAACCGCTGTGCAGAGCCGATGGCAATATCTGCGCCCCACTCCCCGGGTGGCTCAAGCAAGTTAAGCGCTAACAAATCGGTGGCACAGGCAACCAAGCCGCCATTGTCATGCACCGCCTGGGTCAATTCACGATAGTTAACCACCGCACCCAAGCTGTGGGGGTACTGCAACAAGACCCCGAAGCAAACCGGTACCGATCCTGCCTGAGTCTCGTCACCAACCAGCAGTTCGATACCCAGTCCCTCAGCACGTGTTTTGATGACCTCGATGGTCTGGGGGTGGCAGTGTTGCGACACAAAAAATGGTCGCGCCTTGTCACGTGCCACACGCCAGGCCAAAGTCATGGCCTCTGCCGCGGCCGTGCCTTCGTCTAACAAAGAGGCATTGGCAATATCCAAACCGGTTAAATCGGCCACCATGGTCTGGAAATTCAAAATCGCCTCAAGCCTGCCCTGCGCGATTTCAGGTTGGTACGGGGTATAGGCTGTGTACCAAGCGGGGTTTTCCAAAATATTGCGCAAAATGACATTTGGGGTGTGCGTACCGTAGTAGCCCTGGCCAATGTAATTGCGCAATACCTTGTTTTTAGAGGCAATCTCCCCGAGTGCTTGCAAGACGCTTGGCTCGTCAAGTGGCTCAGGCAAGTCAAGCAAACCTGACACGTGGATATTCGCTGGGACAACTTCGCCCATCAGCGCGGCTACGCTATCACTGCCCACCGCCTGCAGCATATGTTGCTGGTCCGCGCTGTTAGGGCCAATGTGCCTGGGAATAAATGCACCAGCAGTGTCAGGTAAGGTCTTATTCATCAATCAGCTCGCGTCCACGATCGCCTGGTAACCAGCTGCGTCAAGCAAAGCATCGACGTCGGCGGCATTGTCTGGCTTGAATTTAAAAATCCATGTCTCATATGGGTCTGCGTTGATTTTCTCGGGCCCGTCATTCAGTGAGTCGTTAAAAGCCACCACCTCACCAGTGACAGGCGCGTAGATGTCGGAAGCGGCTTTGACTGACTCCACCACACCCGCGGTTTCACCAGATTTGAGCTTGGCACCGACACGAACATCGCCAACAAATACCAGATCGCCCAACTGGTCTTGTGCTGGGTCTGTGATACCCACCAGCAAAACATCACCATCGGCCTGTATCCACTCATGGGAAGAGGCGTATTTGCGATCATTAGGAATACTCATTTAGTTCTCCGAAATAACAATATTTCAAACATTGGGTTAGGGTGCGAGCGCCACATCGACAGGCTTACCGTGACGCACAAATGGCAGCTGACAAACCATAGCAGGAACTGCCTTCGCGCGAATGTCAACATGCACTTGGTCACCCACTTTCACCGCATCAGGCAAGCGAGCCATGGCAATAGAAAAGCCTAAAGTCGGCGACATGGTGCCGCTAGTCACCTCACCTGGCCCATGCTCAGTGGTGACCGCCATATGGGCACGCATCACGCCCTTCTCGAGCAAACGCAAACCCAA
>JAWOGG010000221.1:0-4410 GCA_046497085.1 Orrella sp. | reverse complement strand
CGGTAACGGTCGTGGTTTCTTTGAACATGAAGCAAGTGGATCACCATGGGAAACCGGTGCAGCCGGAAACGTCATCTGGACTGGCGTTCCAGTTCGTGACCTAGTATCAGCAACGCCGCCCATCGCTGATACTAGGTCACGAACTGGAACGCCAGTCCAGATGACGTTTCCGGCTGCACCGGTTTCCCATGGTGATCCACTTGCTTCATGTTCAAAGAAACCACGACCGTTACCGGAGCATTGCAGCACACAGACTACCGTTTCAACACCGACGGTCTTTAACTGACCAACGGTCATGGTGCGCGGGTTTGCGAAGCCTTCGAAGGAAATTTCCCACGCGTCGGGATCAGCGACGATGTCACTAGACGGTGGCGTAATGTTGTTACGTACAAAAAGATTATCAGATGGCGTTATCAGCGAGTCGCCTTGGACTGCGCGAGTAGTTTCGAGCGTCTGACTTGTGTACTGAATAAAGTTATCTGGGTTTTTCCACGATACGTAATCGGGCAGCGGTTTTGCTGTGCCCTGCGCAAAGCTAGGAAGTCCAGTTACAGCCGCCCCAACAGCCCCAACTGAGCCTAGAAGTATGTGCCGGCGTTGAATATTTGTTCTGGGTGTCATCATATTCCTTTAAGGTGAAATTGAGCTTGCAAGTTGACGACCTTCGACCCCAACTTTAGCTCAAACTTATTATTCTGGATAGTTAAACGTCTTGGTAGAGCAGTAATGATTTCAATATATCTCCTCCAGGTAACTTAACAAAAAAAATAATTCGATTGTCAAATAAATTTGGAGCACGTCTTCATTTGTATTAAAAAATTGGAATTAATGCAATAAATGTATCGATATTTTGAACGGTGCGTTTCCTGAATGACTGAATCTTATTTTTAATCCCGCGTAGAAATAAATTTATTGAGACTTACCCTAGTTTCACCTCCACCTCCACCTTCACCTCCACAATAAGCGCGTAGGCATCCAACGAGGCATGGCGATGGGCACTTGAGGTCAGTACTAAGACGTACCAAAACGTACCAAGACGACATTTTCACCGGGAGCCAAAGGGCCAACACGGTGTATCACCCGCGTACTAAATAAAGCCCAGCGGTCTGTTGCTTCTTTAACCACTTGCGGCAAGACTTTCTCAGTCATGCAGGGGTATTGCTCAAGTTCAAGTTGTTGAATCAATTGATCGTCGTTCATGTCTTGGATACGCCCCACAAACGAGGCTATCGCTGCGGCACGGCGATCAACAGCCAGAAACCCATCGAATTCTTGACCCAACCCAAACGGCTCGGTCTGTACTCGTACGGTAAACGCTCGCTGACTTCAGTCACTTTTAAGCCCCAGTGACTGGCCTAAAAAAGACCACTTCACAGTTTGAATGCAAGCCGGTAGTGGGTTAGGCCATTTCTTGATCGTCAGCGATGCGTAAGGGCTCGGTAGACTCAAGCGCCTCTTGCCACTCGGCGCCCCGGGCCGTTAGCTCTGTCAACAAATCAGCAACGGTCGGTGTGCTGGTGACAACTGTCACCGTCTCCTCGTACAAGCCGACTTGCTCACGCAATTCTCCGAAATACAAGATTCTTACCTTCATCGTAATTGGCCATGCAGATCAGAAAGAGCCAAGCATGGCACGGCCTGACCCGGTTCAATGATGGTGCTATGTGCATACGGATTTGCAAGGAAGGCACTTGTTCGGATTTTTTTTTGGGGCGGTAAGGCCTGCGAAAGCAGTTGTTTGCGCGCGTCATCGAACGCCAGTAAGGGTGGGCGAGGGGAGGTTTTTGTGGACATGCGTTTACACCAAGAGGGCTGAGGCCTTAGCCGCCCGTTTGAGACATGAATCGAACAATTTTTTCAGGCGTTTCACGGAAGTGATGTCGCTCTGGTTTTAAGTGCATCCCTTTTTCTAGGGCTTTCAAGATGTCGTCATCCGTGCATTCAGGTGCACGAAGAATCTCGCGCATCTCGATTTTTTCCTCTTGGCCTAGGCAGAGGTAGATCGTGCCGTCAACGGCCAAGCGAATCCGATTACAGGTCGCGCAAAAGTGTTGGCTGATCGGTGTGATGAAACCGACTTGGGTTTTACCGTCTGGTGTTTGCCAATAACGGGCCGGTCCGCCACCGAGCTCTCCGATGACAGGGATCAAGCCGTGGTCACGTCGTAACTGATCAATCGTCGGTTGCAGCGACACATGGCCCGCTTGGACGGCGGTGTGGCCCATGGGCATGGTTTCAATCATGCGCAAAGTCAATCCACGGTCACGACAAAACATAAACATGTCGTTGATTTCGTCGTCGTTGCTGCCGGGCATGACCACCATGTTGAGTTTGACGGGTTTGAGATCGGCTTCAAGCGCGGCATCGATGCCCGCGATGACCTGATCCAATACGTCTCGGCCGCACAATTCACGCACTTTGTCTTTGTTTAAGCTATCTAGACTAATGTTGACGCGATTAAGTCCGGCGGCTTTTAAATCTTTCGCAAAACGGGTTAAACGCGTGGCGTTGGTTGATAAGGAGATGTCTTGCACGCTGGTTTCTTGTCGCAGTGCGGCAACCAAGTCGGGTAAGTTACGGCGCAGTAAGGGCTCGCCGCCAGTCAGCCGGATACGTCTGGTGCCGGCTGCTGTCATGACTTTTGCTAGGCGTGTAATTTCGTCGAATTTGAGCCAATTGTCAGGCTCTCGGTAGTCTTTGAAACCTTCGGGCATGCAGTAAGAACATCGCAGATCACACCGATCCGTGACGCTGATGCGCACATACTCAATTTTTCTGCCGTAATCGTCAGTTAAAGGCTTCACCGCATTGTCTCACTTACTGTTTTGTGAATTTGTTATGCACATAACCATACTGTAAAAAACGCAGGGGCAACAGCAAACTAAGGCTGAAGGTGCGGGTAATCGCTCACAACAGTCGCTTAGCGTCCCTCTCGATAGCACTTAAATGCTTAAGCCAAATAGATGGCAGGGCGAGGATTTGATCTTGATCATGCACGTCAAGGTTAAGCAAATCAATGACCGGCTGCCATCTTCACTACGCCTAACGAGGTTTGGGGGAACTGACATTATCAATATCTGCCTGGCTGGGGGCTGTTTGTATAAGATGGTCATTATTGGCTAGTACTACCGAAGGGTATCGCCATTCCTATAACCAACAGCATGGATACCTCAATATGAGTTGATTCACTCGAAGATACGATTAGCTCCGATGGCGCGCGAGATCTTCAACACTGACCAATGGTCGTAGTTCACAAGAGAAACCTTCGTCAAAGTTTTCACATATGAGGGTGTGCAATTAACATGGACGGCGGTAGCCGTGCCAGACAATTTTTTCGTGGAACGGCTCTACCTCCACAATTCAGCGGAACAGTATTGTCCCTGCCAAAAATGCTTATTTCCCCGCTACCGCAGCGACGTATTTTGAGACTGCCTCTATCTCGGCTTCACTCAGGGTGTCAGAGTAGCCTGGCATCACACCTACGCCGCTCACCACGGTTATTCGTATTTCATCGGCGGTGCGTTTCAGCGTGTCAAGGTTTGGACCAATTTTGCCTGTAGCCCCGGCATCATTAAGGGTGTGACAGACTGCACAGTTCGGCATTGCTGTCTCGATGAAGATCGTTCGGCCTACGTCAAGATCATTAGCGTATAAGGATGTACTTGACCCGACCATGAGAAGAGCGGCACCTACAAAACGATAAATAGAGACAAACACAAACATTCTCCAAAACTATGGAATTTGGGTCGGCAGCAGCGCACGCCGCCGACCCCATTGAGTTTAGGCGACTGTGACAACCACAGAGTGTGCTTCCCAGCCGTTATGGCCGTAGGCCCGATGGTTCGGGACTACATCGACGGGCTGCGTCTCGCCAGCAACGTTGGTCGCTCTACTTGCGAGCACATGGCTGCCTGGCTTCAAGTCGGTGATTAAAACAAATGGGCGCCACGCGTAGGTTCCAAGATCTGGTCCGAGGAATGTTGCGTCCTGCCAGGTTTTCCCACCGTCAGTTGACACCTCAATTTTTTCAAGATCACTTACACCACCCATGGCAAGACCGTGAATCTGTACCAGGCCGGTAGCCGCATCCTGCAGCGGTGCGGTGATCCAAGACTTAACATTCATTTCGTACATAGAGGGTTGCGATGAATTGCCTTTCTCGCCAACCGGCCGGACACGATAGCCGCTTTGCTGGATCTTTGCGTTTGATTCCTCTGCGGTAAATGCGAGCCTTTTAATGTATTTCACGTTGTTTACGCCATAGTAGCCAGGCACAATTAACCGCAAGGGTCCGCCATGCGCTAGCGGAACAGGCTCACCATTCATATCCCACGCGAGGATTGCACGATCCATCACTTCCTTGGGCACCGAGCGCTCGACCATTATCGATTCTTTCGGGATACCTTCTGG
>JAWOGG010000212.1:0-5911 GCA_046497085.1 Orrella sp. | reverse complement strand
CCCGCTTGCGAATTCCCCTATGAGCAATGGGCGCGACCACTTTGGCAACTTGCCCTCGCGTTATCTAGCAAGCGCGATGAACGACGCGGCAAACCCGAATCAAATCAACGTGTTGATTACAACTTTTACTTAGATGGCCCGGCCGATGACCCAGATACACCTGTTCGTATCGAACCCCGTGCCCGCCAAGCGCCATTGGATCGAATCGTTGCCGAATACATGATTTTGGCGAACAGGCTGTGGGCAGAGCAACTGGCCACTCATAGCGTGACGGGTATTTTCAGGTCACAGCAAGCCGGACGCGTACGCATGAGCACGTACCCAGGTCCGCATGAGGCTATTGGTGTCGATCACTACGCATGGTGCACCTCGCCTTTGAGACGTTATGTAGACCTCATTAATCAACGACAGCTGATTGCGATTGCCCAGCATGGCGTGTCCGCCGCGTTGGTAGCGCCCTACCAACCAAAGGATGCCGACTTATTCGCTGTGGTGTCCGCGTTCGAAGGCCAATACGCCATTTGGTCTGATTATCAACGTCAAATGGAGCGGTATTGGTGCTTACGATGGTTACAACAACATCAGGTAACGCACTGCCAGGGCACTTCAATCCGAGATGACTTGATCCGCTTAAGTGATATTCCATTGGTACTGAATGTCGCCGGGTTACCTGAACTCGAGCGCGGCGCAAGTGTCAACTTAACGCTAAGCGATTACGACGAACTGGCCCTGACTGTTGTCGGTCATTTTGAAAGTCTCAACGACTAGAATCATGATGAAGATCATGATGATCTTGAAGAAGGACGGTTTATTTCCAACATGAGTCACTCCAACCCAGTGAAGACCTGTTTGCATTGGTTGGCGGCCCCCCGGCAGCACTACCTGCGCTGGGGCGTCGCCCTGTCGTTGTGTGTGCATGCCGCTTTCCTCGTCTGGCGCCCGAGCATCACCTCGCCAACGGAGCCGCTTAGCTCTTCAAACCTGGAAGTGGTGCTGGTGAACTCTTTTACCGATCAAGCACCACTGGCCCCGCAGCTCATCGCTCAAGCGAATCTTGAAGGAGGTGGTGAGCAGTCACAAAGAATTGCCGCCAACCCCGCGCCGCGGGTCGGCACTGCGTCTGATGACCTATCCCTAGCTGAGCTCACGCAACAACGCCAACAGTTACAAGCGCAACAAGCCCAACTACTCAAACAACTGGAAAGCCGTTGGGGTGTCTTGCCGGACCAACTTGAAGGCGAAATTAGCGACAGTGAACCAACCATAGGACCAGACGAAACCGACCAACGCGCGATTGAACGTAATGCCAGATTGGCTGCGATCCGCGATCAGATTGAGCAGTACAACAGCCGTCCACGCAAGTTCTTTGACGCGCCATCTGCGATCGAAAATCCGTTTGCCAGCTATGTCGATGCTTGGCGCCTAAAAGTCGAGCAAACCGGCAGCCAACATTACCCCAGTGGAGGTGACCAAAGGCCTGTTGGCAAGCTACAGGCCACGGTTGTGATCGCTTCTAACGGTCAGGTCATCAAGGTTGAGGTGGATCGGCCTGCCGCGGACGCACGATTAAATCAGGCCGTGCGTCGTATTATTGACTTGGCTCAACCATTTGCCCCATTCGCGCCAGAATTGGCACAAGAAGTCGACCAATTGGTCATCACCAGGACCTGGGAATTCACCCCCGGAACCCTTCAGACATCCTCACCATGAAAGATTCACAACCACAATTTGCCGTTATTGGTCACCCGGTTGACCACAGCCGCTCGCCAGAAATCCACACGGCATTTGCGCAACAAACCAATATCGAGTTGAGCTACGCGCGACTTGATGCGCAACCTGCCGCCTTTGAAACCTGCGTCGAGCAATTCTTTGCTCAGGGCGGCCAAGGCCTAAATGTCACGGTGCCTTTTAAAGAGCGAGCTTGGCAACTGGCGCAATCAAACTTAAGCGAGCGCGCAAAGCTAGCCGGTGCTGTCAATACGCTCTGGACTTCGCCAGAAGGCATACATGGCTGCAATACCGACGGTATCGGCCTGGTTCGTGATTTGCAACGACTAGCACTATTGGCTCCAAACGCTCGAGTTTTACTGTTAGGCGCTGGCGGCGCTGCAAAAGGGGTGATTGGGCCCTTGCTTGAGACAGGCTGCAGACACTTACATGTCGCCAATCGCACCGCTGATCGGGCTCACGCGCTTCGGCAAGCTTGGCTCGCACACCAACCCACCGCGAGCAGCTGTCTGACGGCTGGGGCAATAGCCGCCGATTTGACTGATCAACCTTGGGACTTGGTCATCAACGCCACCGCCAGCAGTCTGCAGGGTGAGGCACTTGCGTTGCCGGCGGGACTCTACGGCAAGACGACCGGTGCCTACGACATGATGTATGGCGCTCAAACCACCGCTTTTCTTAAGCAAGCGTCTCAGCAGGGCGTCACCCGCATGGCTGATGGGTTGGGCATGCTCGTGGGACAAGCCGCAGAAAGTTTTAGGATTTGGCATGGCGTGCTGCCCGAAGTGACCCCGGTGATCGATGCCCTACGAATCCAGATGTCATCTGCCGTCCGTTAAACTGCCCACCATGTCAACAGCCCGCAACTACCTCGCCCGCGAAATCTATCGATCGACTGTCGTCGTGATGCTAGCGCTGCTCGGGCTGTTTTCTTTTTTTACGCTCGTTGACCAACTCGATGCAGTCAACGATCGTTTCCCTTTGAGTGCTCTCTTTTATATAGAGATGCTTGCCCTACCCACGCGACTTTATGATTTACTCCCTATCGGTTTACTGATTGGTGCCATCGTCGCGTTAGCAGGTCTTGCGCAACGTAATGAGCTCGTGATCCTCAGGGTTTCTGGGGTCGGGGCGATTCGTCTACTTAGCATGCTGTGGCTAATTGCCCTCCCTGTGATCGCACTCGCTGTCATTCTCTCCGAATTTGTCACTCCGGCAGCAGAAATCAAATACACCGAAGCCAACATGATGTTGCGGGGTAAAGTTGAAGGGGGCCGACTGATAAGCGGCTATTGGTTCAAAGAACCGATGGACAATGGTCGAGCACGTGTGATTAACGTGGGCAAGCTTTTGAGTTCCGGCGAAGTGGCAGACTTACACATCTACGAAATTGACCAAAGCCTGGCGCTATCACGTCAAACCCAAGCCAAGCGGGGTTTCTTTGAAAACAACCAATTGGTACTCGTCGGTGTCACCGACACTTTAATACCACCTGACGCTACCGATGCTCTCGCTGACCGGAGTCGGCCAACTGAGCCTTTGGTCACACTTTCATCGCAAGAACGACGCACCCTAGAAACGTCTCTCACAGCTGGTCGGGTTGCTGCCAAGATTGCCACCCCTGAGCGAATGTCACTGGTCGCTCTCTGGGACTACATTGGATATCTGCAGAGCAATCAGCTCGATGCGGACCGACAAATTGTCGCCGTGTGGCGCAAGCTCTCTTACCCGTTTACGCTGATTGTCATGTTGACAATCGCAGCACCCATTGCCTACATGCAAACACGTCGAGGCGGTGTGGGCGCCAAGATGTTCATCGGCATACTCATCGGCACGACTTTTTTTATGGTTAGTCAGCTGACCCTAAACGTTGGCACGCTTTATCGCTGGCCTCCCATCATCACTGCTTTGTTACCAAACGTACTGGTCTTTATCGCTGCGTTTAGCGCCGTGTTGTTAATGGAGCGTCGAAAGGGTCCCAAAAACAATAATGTGTCCCACTTAGCTGCGAGGGACCAGACCGCATGAGTACCCCCAACATCTGGATGGTCGGCGATATTCAAGGTTGCTGCGACTCATTTGACGCGTTGCTTAATCACCCTGAAATAGCCCAAGATGAAGACGCTAAATTCTGGATTGCAGGCGACTTGGTTAATCGTGGCCCGCAGTCTTTACAAACGCTTCGTCGGCTAATGTCGATAGAGCATCGTTGCGTCATGTTGCTTGGAAATCACGACCTCAACCTACTCGCGGTAGCTGCTGGCATTCGAGCACCGGGTAAGAATGACACCATTCAAAGCATTCTTACCGCGCCTGATGCTGGCGACATCATCGATTGGGTACGGCACCGTAAGATGGCTCATTTCGAGCATGAGCACCTGCTCGTTCACGCGGGCGTGCTGCCGAAATGGACTGTTAAAAAAACATTGTCATTGGCTCAAGAGGTAGAAGAGCATTTGCGCAGCAAGCATTGGAAAAAAACACTTCAAAAGATGTACGGTAACGAACCGGTTCACTGGAAAGACAGTCACACCGGTAGCAAAAGGCTGCGAGTCATCATCAATGCCTTGACCCGCTTACGCATGTGCAGTGCCAAGGGACACATGGCTCTGTCCATCAAATCCGCACCCACTTTGCGTCATGAAGGGCTGATGCCATGGTTTGATGTACCGGGTCGCGCCACGGCAAACACAACCGTGGTCTTCGGTCACTGGTCAACCTTGGGTCTGACCATTCGACCAGATATCATCTGCCTCGATAGCGGTTGTGTTTGGGGCGGTCATTTAACCGCTGTGCGACTGCATGATAAGAAGGTCGTTCAAATCCCCTGTCACCAAGGCATAGATCCTCTACACCGTCATTGAGTCGCTGGTTCGCGGGCTGGTCACGACCTCTCTGATTGCGCCACGGGTGTCGAGCGCTAGGGTGGCGCGTGGTGGCTTTTCTTGACCGCTAGGAGATACGGCCGGTAAAAAATGCAGTTTCACACTCACGCCTGTTGTCCCCAAAAGACGCCACAGGTTTCGCATCAAAGACTCTTCACCCACAAACGCCGCCATGGCACTGCGTTCGCCATGATGAAAATACAGTAACGCAACCGGCTGAATAGTTACTTCAGTTCGCCTGGCAGGTTCAAACAAATTGCCGTAAAAAGAAAGTACGTCGAATCCCTCGGAAGTGGTTCCTTCGGGAAACAAACCGACCGCCTGACCTTTATCGAACCGACGTTGCATGGCGTGTCCCACACGCTGGACCGCATGGCGAAAACCACGTTCAATGAAGATGGTGTCAGCCCCCACCGCTAACCATCCCAGCAAGGGCCAATGACGAATCTCTTGCTTAGCCACAAATGTGGTGGATCGCACCACGTTAAGAACAAAAATATCCAGCCAAGACACGTGATTAACCACCCAAAGGGTTGGTCTCTGACGCTGCGGTTCGCCAACAACTTGCACTTTGACCCCGCAAAGCCATAGCAATCCCATCGACCATCGCTGTTTAAACCACAAGCGACCCCGCAGCCCGATCCACCAAAAAACAGCCGCGATAGTGATCAAACCACCAGCGACCCACAGTGAAATAAGCAGCGCGCGCGGTAAAAACCGTATCAGGCCCAACCTGGGGACTCCCAAATCAACCTTCCGCGCACACCGGTGGCCAACACTCTCGCAGGTAGCTCCAAGCCTAGAAACGGCGTGTGTTGGCTCTGACTGAGCAGCCGTGCCCGCTCGACAGTCCAATAGGCGTCCAAATCAACCACACAGAAGTCAGCCGGCGAGCCAACAGTCAAGGTGCCAATGGGGGGCATGGCGGGTGCAGAAGCACTCAACACTCGAGCCGGACCTTGGGTCACTCGACCTAAGGCCTCTAACAGCGGCACACGCTCTTCTTTGGCCCACTTAACCGTTAGTGAAAGAAGCAGCTCCAAACCGGTTGCACCCGCTTCGGACTCAGAAAACGGCATTTGTTTGCCATCATCATCAACTGGCGTGTGGTCTGAACACAAAGCATCGATGGTGCCGTCAGCCAAGCCTTGGCGAAGGGCATCGCGGTCTCGCTGACCCCTGAGCGGCGGATCCAAGCGGTAATGAGTGTCGTAGTATCCGATGTCAACATCAGTCAGGTGCGCGTTATTGATTGACGAATCGCACGTCACGGGTAGACCCTCGGCCTTGGCTTGTCT